>CAYQPP010000496.1:0-1508 GCA_964419235.1 uncultured Bacteroidales bacterium | reverse complement strand
ACTTTAATGCCTATGTAAAGCAATATGTGGAGGATAAAATTGCAGTTTGGCAACAAAAAGGCGAGTTTGAAAAAACATCTACATATAAAGCAAGGGTAAACGAACAAAGCCGTAGAGCAGAGGCTGACAGGCTGGCAACTGTTGCTTTGGATGATTTAAAAAAGATTTATGCAAAATCAATTAACTGGAGTCAATTTACATTGCAAAAATATGATGCCGATAACGAAACATTTTTACTGCAACATCCCATTGTAGGCAGAATAGCACTACCTGTTGGTATGACATCGGCACAATCATTTAAACAAAATTTTAACCGTGCAAAATATTCAGGGGTTGATTTTGTACTGGCAAATAATAAATTTAATCTTACAAAACTTACAATTACCAATGTTAGTAACAACAAAAAGTTTTATTACAACAATGCTCAAAGTGCAACCTACGTGGCTCAGAATATTGACTATAATTTTTCTGATATAGAGATTAATATGCCAAAAAGTACGGGTTCATATAAAAATAATACAAATATAAAGCAGCAAAGCATGAGTGTTGGTAGCGACCCTGTTGATATAAAAATACCAAAGGGCAATGTTGTGCGACAAAATACTTTTGCAATTATAATAGGAAACGAAAAATACAATAACGAGCGTAGTGTACCTTACGCAGTTAACGATGCTTCCACATTTAAAAAATATGTAGTAAAAACATTGGGACTGCCTGCCGGTAATGTGCATTTGGTAACAAATGCTACCCTTGGACAGATGTACGGACAGATAAAATGGATTACCGATGTGGCAAAAGCATATAACGGTAACGCATCGTTAATAGTATATTATGCCGGACACGGCATGCCCGATGAAACATCGAAAGATGCTTACTTGTTGCCTGTTGACGGTAACAGTACCATGCCACAAACAGCAATAAAGTTAGATTATTTGTATAAAGAGTTGAACAAATACCCCACCAAACAGATAACAGTGCTTTTAGATGCCTGTTTTAGCGGAGGAGCAAGAGAGGGAATGCTTGCCGAAGGCAGGGGAGTAAAGATAAGACCAAAGGAGAATACTTTAATAGGTAATATGATTGTATTATCGGCAGCCACAGGAGACCAAACAGCATTTCCGTATAAAGCAAAAGGGCACGGATTGTTTACTTACTATGTATTAAAAAAGCTGCAAGACACAAACGGTAACATAACTATTGGAGGTTTATCTGATTATGTAAAAACAAACGTATCACAAAAGGCAGTAATTGAAAATAGTAAACCGCAAAACCCAAAAGTAAATGTTAGTTACCTTATTCAAAACACATGGCGTAATCTAAAATTGGCATATTAGTAAAGACGCAAGGTCGTGCGTCTCAACAATAAAACAAAAAACATGAAAACAATAATAACTATATCTTTTTTACTTTTAATAAACCTGTTACAGGCACAAACACAAATTAAAAATGTAAGTTTTACACAACAAGGAAACAACATTGTAGTAAATTATGATTTATATGGTAATAAA
>CAYQPP010000495.1:0-1511 GCA_964419235.1 uncultured Bacteroidales bacterium | reverse complement strand
CTAATCAGTAGGTTATATATTCAATATTGTAAATAATGAGATTTCAATAAACGTTAAAAATCCAACTCCGAACTTGTTACGTTTTTTACATTACCAATTTATAGGTTTGCGGCGTACCGGCATCGACATGCAACGGGCTCCACCGCCGCCCCGTGCCAGCTCCGAGCCGTCAATGGTTACCACATATTTTTCGTATTGGCTCAAATCAACTTTTTTGTTTAAAACATCTTTGGTGCGTATAATCTCAAAGCCGTGTTTGTTCATCTCCTCCATGGTATAAACATTTCGCGCATAGCCAATTACCTTACCGGGGGCTAAGGCAAAAAAGTTTGCGCCGCTGTGCCACTGCTCTCTTTCTTGTATCCACAGGTCAGAATTTCCGCCACATAAAACAGGCTCCAAGTCAATGCCGAGCTGTTTTAAAATTACCAATAAATTGGGCACAGTATTTATGTGTACTTTTCCATTATCAATTTGAATATGCACGGTACGGTATTTGTTTGGGTGCATTATTACCGGTTCAAACACCATACATTTGTTTTTGTCTAAAAAGGTAAACACCATATCGAGGTGAATAAACGATTCGGGCGAATTGGGCAGCTCCTGTACAATTATATGTTTAACGTTTTTTCTTGCTTTTACCTGTTCAAGTATAAAATCGACACCTTGCGACGATGTGCGTATGCCGGTGCCAACAATTAAAATATCTTCGCGGGCAACAAGTACGTCGCCGCCTTCAATTGAAATATTGGGGTCGGCATTTTCAAAACGGTCAGAGTTTATTGTTTTGGTGCTAAATTGCGGGTGGTTGTCAAAAATAGCTTCCATAATGCGTGTTTCGCGGTCGCGCACGGGGCTTGCCATTTTGCCTATAAGCACATTGTTGTTTACCGACATTGATGCGTCGCGCATAAAAAAGAAGTTGTGGAGCGGCCTCAGCGAATAGCGGTCTTTATTAAAAAACCGTGTAAGGTTATCTTTTTTCATTACTACGCCTTCAATCAGTTGGCGCGTCAACTCTTTTGTCGATAGTGATAAAAAATAGTTTTTGTTGTCGTTTATTTTTTCGTAATAAAAAATTTCGCTAATCAGCTTTTTCTTAACCTCATCAACCTTTAAAATATCGTTGAGCAAATCGCGCATTTCAAAAACCCGCGCATGTTTTTCAATTACACCCTTAAACTGGCAATACTCTTTTTGTGCAACTGCAATATTCAAAATATCGCTATAAAGAGCCCTTTCGGCATTTTTGGGTGTCATGTTTTCAATCTCGTGCCCCGGTGTGTGTACAATAATGGCTTCTAATTCGCCAATTTCAGAAGATACTTGTACCTGAAAATTATCCTGTGCTTTCATCTGTTTATAAATTTGTAACCCGCTGGTTATTAAGCATTATAATCATTTACTTGTATGCTAAAAATAATTATCCCCAACATGGTTGGTTTCATCTGTTTATAAATTTGTAATTTTATAATTATGCTGTTTGGCAGACGTTTGCAGCTATGCTATTT
>CAYQPP010000494.1:0-1511 GCA_964419235.1 uncultured Bacteroidales bacterium | reverse complement strand
GCAAACTTATTGAGAATTTGGGGCACATGAGTAGATTACACCACAATATACCAAGCTAAAGCATGGTGTTATTCTCATAATATCACGATATTTGACTAAAGCATAAATAATATTTACTATAATGTTACATTTATGTGGACAATTCCAACTTTATTATTGTTTGTTGAATGTTGCTTATTTGAATATTGCATTGACCTATCTATACCAAATACAAATCATCTAATCAAGGTTTTGAGAACTAAATGGGTAACTATAATAAAAATTAAAAAAGTGCAGATTTTATTGGCGTTATTGTTAAAAAACTTTGCATTTGTAAGTTGTGAAGCTTTGCATATTATTGATATCAAACCCATTATGCGTTTCTTAGTAAGCCTTAAAATAGTATTTGGCAAGCCAATGCTTATACATAGGGTCTAAAATACTTATCTCTTTATTCACAATATCAATAATCTCTTTGTTTTGCAGCGCCGCTTTTATTCGGGTTATATTTGCAGATGTGCCCAGTCTGTAAGTTTGTATTACCTCTTTCGAGCTGAGTTTTTCCTCTCCGTAAATCAATGCCTTTAAAAAATTGGTTTGCGGGGCACTTAAGCCATCGGTAATGTTTTGGAACAGTAGGCTAAGCTGCATTACAATACTTTCGAAAGCATCGTAAACAATATCGGCGGTGCATTTATTGTTGCTCCTCAACCAGCATTGATGGGCAAGCTGCTGTACATAGTACGAGTGCCTTTCGGTTAAAGTATGTATTATTCCGGCGGTTTTTCTGTCAATGGTTTTGTTGGTTTGTTTAAAACGCTTGATAATAAATTTTTCCCAATCGGCATCCTTAATTTTCTGAAGCATAATAATTTCGCCAAATTTGTAAAATGGCATTTTTGCTGATGCAAATATATCTGTCATCATATGGCGCTTGCTGCCATACAGGCAATAGGTAACATTTTGGTGGCGTTGCCAATGGGCACGGAGTTTTTTTTGAAACGCCAATGGGTTGTCAAAGCCCGATATATTCTGAAATTCGTCAATGCAAACAATAAACCTTGTATTTTTTTCTATGGCTATTTTTTCAGCCAAGTCGAGTATCTCATCGGGGTGTTTTTTAAGTTCGTTCCAATCAAACCCAAGCGTAAACCTTTGGTCGTCGTTGGGGGTAAATGAGAATTTTGGTATCAGGTTGGTAATAAATTTTTTTGAGAAGTTAATGGCATCGCCAATCTTTGTCGATGCTGCATTTACTATTGCGGTACTTAGCATTTCGTAAAATTCAATCTCCGATTTTACATTAAACAGGTCAATCGAGCAGGTTTTTAGGTTTAGTTTTTTCTTTTTGATGGTTAACAGCGTCTGTTCAACCAATGATGTTTTTCCCCACCGGCGGGGCGATATTAGTATGGTGTTAATGCCATATTGGTAATTGTTAATTAATTGGTTGGTTTCGGCAACTCTATTGGTAAATGCTCCCAATATTGCTGTTGTCCCATATTTAAAAGGATGCTGTGCCATCTGTTTTT
>CAYQPP010000493.1:0-1514 GCA_964419235.1 uncultured Bacteroidales bacterium | reverse complement strand
AAAATAAGTTTCCGTTGGACATTTAATGTAATATAGTCGAGCCAGCCTTTTGCCGAAGCAGTTTGTTTGTTGTATTTTATTTTTACATCTATTTCGTCTCCGCCCTGCGATATTGCAGAGAAATATTCTTTTTTATGCGTAGCATAAGTGGCAATGTAATTATAGCTAACCGGATTAAAGGTGCTTGAAATCGAACTGTTCGCAAAACTAATGGTAAAAGAACTACTTATCGGGGATCTTGTTAACAGAGAGCTGCTTAATGTAACTGTACTTCCGTTTACAAGCTTGGGCATGTCAAAAGTATAGCTATATTCTGTCTGAAAATCAAATAGTTCGTTAACCCACAACCTACCTGATTGAATCAAGTTTATTGAATCTACTTCATGATAAGCAAAATCGTCAAAAGTATTTATGGTTATAGTTGTGGGTAATGTGGATTGTTGCTCTGTTTTTATTTTATTATCTGTTCCGCTGTTGTAGTCCGAGCTTAAAAAATAATAAGCATAGTCGCTATATAAATTCAGTTGTTGACTGAAAAACCCATTCGTGTTGTCATACTTCCACTGTACGGGGCCATCGCCGTAGAACAAAATATAATTATCCTTAATAAGAATATCGATTTCTTGTAAATCATCAATAGCTGAACCATCATTATAATAGGAAAGCATCGCACCGCCGTTACCAAAAATTCGTACATTTTGAGGATTGTCGATTCCTATATTTTGTAATTCATTAAAGCTTAATTGATATATCCCGCTTTGCTGTATTTTTATTTTTACCCATTTGCCGGTACTCAAAACAGAATTTGTTGCATAAGCTTTTTTTCCAAAAGTTTTTTTTGTTTCCCCTTTAGGGGATAATTTAAGCCTAAACCCCTTTAATTTATACAGTTCACCAGTTTGTGTGTTTTTTTTGAACGGAAATATAGATAAAGACAAATAAGGTGCTTTGCGCTGTTTAAGTACCTTATATTCATATGCTAATTTAAAAGGTATTTTGTTTTTATCGATAAGTTTTTTTTCCTTGGCAGATAGCATAACAAATTGCATGTCTATTAATTCAACGGTATAATTTGGGGCATTAACAGGTATCAGTTCATAATAAACAGGTAGAAAATCTTCCCGTTGGTTATAATCAGCTTGTTCAAACTTGAAAAAACGATAAATCTTTGTATCTGTATTGTTTTGTACCTCCGGTTTGTCATCTTCTTCCGAAACAGTTTCCCAATTTATATTCCGGTTTAAAACAATTTCTTGCGAATTAGCCGTTTTATAACTAGCAGCTATAAGTGCGATTATAAATATGAGTTGTAGTTTTTGCACGCTAATATGTTTTAGTCTAGTTTTGTATATTTCTCGAATATAATTTTGAAGTAATAAATTATTTTTCACAAATTTACGTTATAAAATTTAGCAAAATAAGTTAAAATCTTGAATAATTGTTATCCTTGATGGATTATAGGCCACCTCTAATAATTAATTTACGGCAAGATTAACTGCGTTGAGGGCTAAAGC
>CAYQPP010000492.1:0-1515 GCA_964419235.1 uncultured Bacteroidales bacterium | reverse complement strand
AACCATATAGTTATCAGGATATTATCATAAGTACTTAACTAAAGACCTCAATAAATTAATATGATATTAATTTTATCGTTGTTTTTTTCGTTTGTTTTAACATTGATTGTTAAACATATTGCCCTAAAAAAGAACATTATAGATAATCCTAACGAACGAAGTTCGCATACTGTGCCTACACCTCGTGGTGGAGGCTTGGCAATTGTGGTAGTTTGGTTTTTTGGTTTGGCATACTTGCATTGGGGCGGTCGAGTTGAGCAAGGCTTGTTTTATGCATTGCTTTCGGGTTTGGTATTGGCAGTTGTTAGCATGATTGATGATGTTATTAGCTTAACGCCTAAAATAAGAGTGTTAGCACAAGCTATTTCGGCCTTTGGGGCGTTATATTTTTTAGGAGGAATACATCTGTTTGTAAATTTTGACAGCCAAGTTTTGTTTTTGCTCACAAATGTATGTGCTTTTATTGGCATTATATGGTTTATTAATCTTTATAATTTTCTCGATGGTATTGATGCTTATGCTTCGCAAGAAGCCATATTGGTAGCAGCCGGCTTACTAATAATTACCGGCAACCCAATTATAGGAATATTGATTGCTGCAGTTGTCGGCTTTTTAGTTTGGAATTGGCCAAAGGCAAAAATTTTTATGGGCGATGTGGGAAGTACCCAATTGGGTTTTATTCTGATTGTTTTAGGAATTTATTTTCACAATACCGGCGAGTTGCCAATTTTTTCGTGGCTGATATTGACTTCGTTATTTTGGTTTGATGCAACCTTTACCCTGTTTAATCGTTGGCGAAACCGTGAGCAGTTAAGCAAAGCCCACCGCAAACATGGTTATCAGAGATTAACAATTGCAGGTTGGACACATTTAAAAGTTGTTTTGTATGCCATTGCTTTAAATATGTTGTTGGTAGCGATTGTTTTGGCAAACCACTTTTATTTTCAGCAAAACTTAATTGCATTGATTATTACAATAGTTATGCTTTTCTTTGTGAACCGGAGGGTTAACAAAATATATCCTTTCCCAAAAGATTAATATTTCTTTTTATGAGCATCAACAAAAATGGGTTTGCAGTTGATAAAAACAGGATAGTTAGCAGGCTGTTTCAGGTATCGGTGGCATTATGGTTTTTACGAATGGTATTGCCGGGAGTAAAGTACCTGTTTGTCCCGTCGCTTTTTGGGCTTTTTGTATCAGTGCTTTTTTCGCTTAAAGGCAATTTGTTTAGGCGCGAGTATCTTTTTGAATTCTTAAAAACATTTAACCCGTTAACACTCCTCGGTGTTTTTTTTATTGTGGGCATGTTTTTGTCAGATAATATTTACGATAAAGTGTTTCGCGACTTTGCCGAATATATAACCAACCTTTTTTTCCTTACTATTTTTTTTGCTCTAACATATTATTCGCCAAAAGGAGAGGGTTTTTTTTGGGTGTTTAAAAAAATGAGCAGGGTAATCTGGGTAACATCTGTTTTTGTGGCATTATTGGGAATAACAAAACACATACTTCAAA
>CAYQPP010000491.1:0-1515 GCA_964419235.1 uncultured Bacteroidales bacterium | reverse complement strand
TTTAATTTTTGATTCTACAAGAAAATACAAAATTTCAAGTTAATCTCAACGCAGAGATTGATACTTTTTACAGGCACTATTTGCTGTTAAGTTTTGTATGATAAGCTAACCCATACATTTTCATCTGCTTTATCATAGCCGTTAGTCCGTTTGAACGTGTAGGCGACAAGTTTTCTTTCAATCCTATTTTATCAATAAAATACAAATCGGCATTCATAATTTCTTCGGGAGTAAGCCCCGACATTACTTTAACTAACAGTGCAACAATACCTTTTGTAATAATTGCATCACTGTCGGCTTCAAAGTATATTTTGCCGTCTTTCAGTTCCGAGTTAAGCCATACTTTACTTTGGCATCCTTTTATCAGTAAATCGTCACTTTTTTTATCCTCATCAAACGATTCCAACTCTTTACCTATATCAATCAGATACGAATATTTATCCATCCAGTCGTCGAAAACGCTGAACTCTTCTATAATTTCGTCTTGTCTTTTATTTAGCTCTGACATTGTTTTGTTTGTTTTAAATAATCGTTATTCAAATTTTTTACTCATTCTCTTTATAATAATACGAATAATCAATTCCCTTCATAAATGTTTCGCGGTCGTTTATTTTATCTGTTAAACCCGACTTATGCAGTAGGAGTTGTGAAATAGTGAACTTACGGCATTTAGTAAGGGTTAACCCCGATTTAGAAATACACCATTTTGGTTATTGTCCAAAATAGATGTAGTTCTTTATCGCTATACAATAGAAAACAAAAATAGTTTTCTATTGTATAGTTTGGGTTAAAGCATTTTCCCTTATAACGAACAAGATTTTTCAGGTGGTTAGTGCTACTAACCACCTGAAAATTTTAAAATTAGTTTTTATTTACATAACATTCTTTTGCTTGCCACTGTTCTATTATAATAAACACTTGGTTAACCGAACATTTCAACAACTTTAAGCAAGCCGTTGTAAAGTGCATCAACTTCCTCTTTTGTATTGTAAAAAGCAAAACTTGCTCTTACTGTTCCCGGTATTCCGTAATGAGTCATAACAGGCTCTGTGCAGTGTGTGCCGGTGCGAACAGCTATTCCTAGTTTATCAAGAATCATACCCACATCGTAAGAGTGAATGCCTTTGATATTAAACGAAATAACACTTGTTTTGTTTTTTGCATTTCCTACAATTTCAAGCCCCTGAATTGATTTTAATTTATCGGTTGCATAGTGTAACAATTCGGTTTCGTATTGAGCAATATTTTCTATTCCCCAATTTGTCACATAGCGAATTGCTTCTGCCAATGCAATCGACCCTGTATAATTGGGTGTTCCCGCTTCGAATTTAAATGGCAACTCATTAAATGTTGTTTTTTCAAAAGACACAGATTCTATCATTTCGCCTCCTCCCTGAAAAGGCGGCATTTCATCAAGAATACTCTCTTTTCCGTAAAGAACACCTATTCCGGTAGGTGCGTAAATTTTGTGTCCCGAAAAAACATAAAAATCGCAATCAAGCTCTTTTACGTCAA
>CAYQPP010000490.1:0-1518 GCA_964419235.1 uncultured Bacteroidales bacterium | reverse complement strand
ATACAAATCATCCAATCAAGACTTTGAGAACTAAATGGGTAATCCTAAAATAAAATTCTTAAAGTTGACTATCCCCGAGGCAAAGCCTCGAGGAATTCTTTTGATTAAAAATTATTGAAGCCATCTATAATTTAACAAAACTAACCTACTCATTATCAAGAGCAATAGAATTCAAATTATTTTTTTAACAGTTGTGCTGTGCAATGCGGGCTTCAATTGTTTGTCTTCTTGATTTTAAACATGTAAGTTTGCATGAATTATTTTATTGATAATATGGTTTACCTAACACGCAGAGAACGTTTTAATAGTGCACATAGGCTGTTCAACCCCGATTTTTCTGATGAGAAAAATTATCGGTTTTATGGCAAATGCGCAAATCCCAACTGGCACGGGCATAATTATGAGCTGTTTGTTACGGTTAAGGGAGAGGTTGACCCTGTTACAGGTGTTATTTTAAATTTAAAAGAGTTGAGCCAAATAATAAAAACAAAAATTATTGAAAAGCTTGACCATAAAAACCTGAATATTGAGGTCGGCTTTTTACAAAACAAAATTGTTTCAACCGAGAATATTATAGTGGCAATTTGGAATGAACTAAATACCGAGATATTAAAGACGAATGCCCAACTGCATAAAATAAGGCTGGTTGAAACCGAAAACAATTATGCTGAATATTACGGAGAAAAAAAATAAAAAATAATTTCAATAATTAATTCCTGTATTATGCAGGTTAAATAAGCAACACGCATGGATTTTTTTAATAATGGAATTGACCCCGATACCGACTTTGGCTATTCACGGATAGATAGGTTTGATGATGAAAAAACAAATAAACTAACAAAACTTTACGAGCAGGTATTAGATGCCCTTGGCGAAAATATTGACCGCGAAGGTTTAACAAAAACCCCTTTAAGGGTTGCAAAAGCAATGCAGTTTTTAACCCAAGGCTATTCGGCAAACCCTGAAGATATTCTACGATCGGCAATGTTTAAGGAAGATTACAGCCAAATGGTATTGGTAAAGGATATTGAAATTTACAGCATGTGCGAGCACCATATGCTGCCATTTTTTGGAAAAGCACACGTAGCATATATCCCCGACGGATACATAACAGGCTTGAGCAAAATTGCCCGTGTTGTTGAGGTTTTTGCACGCCGTTTACAGATACAGGAGCGTTTAACAAACCAAATAAAAGATTGTATTCAGGATACTTTGAAACCGCGGGGAGTTGCCGTTGTAATCGAAGCACAACACATGTGCATGCAGATGCGCGGTATCGAAAAACAGCAGTCGGTAACTACCACATCGGCATTTACAGGTGCATTTTTGAATAACCCTTCAACACGCGAGGAGTTTATTCACCTTATTGCCTCAAAATTGCATTAATTGAACCTATTTATAAAAGTGTAGGTGTGAATATTCATACAAAATACGAACGAATTTATAATCTCACAATAAGTTAATTAACAAATCAACACCGATACTAAACACAAAAAATTACTAACACTTAAATACCGC
>CAYQPP010000489.1:0-1544 GCA_964419235.1 uncultured Bacteroidales bacterium | reverse complement strand
TTTAGCAATCGAAATTATTAATAGATTATGCAAATAAGTAAACATGTTGGTATTATATTGGTTTTGCTGAACCTTCAATTAATTGCGTTGGCGGGGCCTAAAACCGATACTGTATATTTCCAAAATGGCGATAAGCTGACTTGCGAGTTTAAAAATCTGCAAAATAATTTAATGCATGTATCAACAAGCGATGCCGGAAGTTTAGATATAAAGTGGGATAAAATAGATAGTATATACATAAAGCAATATCTTTTAATTGAAACTAAAGATGGCGAACTCTTAATTGGTACTATTTTTCCTGCTGATTCACTCAACATAGTTGGTATTGCCGGAGGTTATGGCATTAGGTATATGCACCGTATGTCAATAGTGCGGATGTATCCATACCGTAAACAGTTTTTTAAACGTATGTCGGGTAATATCGGTAGCGGGTTTAGCTATGCTCAGGCCAACAAACTTTCAACTTTTGATTTTAACGGAAATATAAAATATACTTCTGAAAAATTTATTATAAAATCAAAATATGATGCAAGATGGTCGAGTGAAGAGGGTAGGGATAATACTGAAAGGCATGAAGCATCAATAAATCATTATAGGTTATTGCCCCGTAGGTTTTTTTATACAACATTAATCTCATTAGAGCGTAATAGTGAGTTAAATCTTGATTTACGTACAAACTTAGGTGTTGGGCTTGGCAATAATTTTATTTTTAATAACCATTCAATAGCCTTTGGGGCATTGGGCTTTCAGGTAAACAAAGAGATAACAGCCGATTCGTCAACAATGAATAGCGAGGGGATAATTGCTTTAAACTACTCATTGTTTAAGCTCAGCAGCCCAAAAATCGATTTGGCAATATCAACAAACGTGTTTCCTAATCTTACCGATTTTGAAAGGGTAAGGGCATCCGTTGATTCAAAATTAAGGTGGGAGCTTTTTAATAATTTTTATATAAAATATACGGTTTACTATACGTTTGACAGTAAGCCCCTTTCGGCAGAAGCAAAAAAGGAAGACTGGGCCACAACCGTTGGTATAGAGTTTTCGTTTAATTAAATACTTTCACAAGCAGGTTAATTACTTGTTATTTAATATAATAAATTGTTATTTTTTTGTTTTTAGAAGAATTATTAATTAATTTTGTTAAAAATAACACTACTAATTATTCATTAAAAATTTTTAATTATGAGAAAAATCTACATTGTATTAGCAGTTATGCTTTACTCTGCTGTAAGTTTTGGTCAAATGACTTTTCCTTTTTCGGATGACTTTGAAACTTATATAGTAGGAGAAAAATTTGTTAACCAAGTAAGTGCAACAACAACAGATTGGACTACATGGACAGATGCCCCGGGTGGAACTGAAGACCCCGTGGTTTCAGATGCTTTTGCCTCAAGTGGCACAAAGTCGATAAAAGTTGTTGATGGCAACGATTTGATACTTAAGACCGGCGATTTAACAGAAAGTACTTATTCGGTTTCGTTTAAAATGTATATACCTACCGGTTCTATCGGATATTACAACATGCTTCAGGAATTTTCAGG
>CAYQPP010000488.1:0-1546 GCA_964419235.1 uncultured Bacteroidales bacterium | reverse complement strand
GCAATATTTGAAGGAATAGAAACTGCGGCTCTTTGAATTTGGTCCTTAAACCCAAAATCACGGTTATCTTTAAAATAAATGTAAATTTCCTCCGCCAAATCCATAGCTTCTTGCCAAACCAATAAATCTTCAAACTTCTCTATTTTCACGCTTATAACATTTAATTATTTCATACAACCTATTTCATTTTCTCCGTTCTCCGTACCCGTTCTTCAGTTTCCGTTCTCCGCTAATTCAACACAAGTCTATCATTATCGCCAAACAAATCGTAACCACTTGTAACAACCCTATCGCCGGGTTCTAACCCTTCAAGCAGCTCATAAAATTTAGGGTTTTGGCTTCCTATTTTAATTGTGCGTTTTTCGGCATATTTACCGTCGGCCGACACAACAAAAATCCATTGTCCACCTGTTTCTTGAAAAAAGCTACCACGCGGTAACAGCAGCGATTCTTTAGGATTACCCAATTGCAAGCGGGTATAATAAGTTTGCCCTGTGCGCATATTTTGCGGTGTTTCGCCGTTAAATACCATCTCAACATCAAACCTGCCATTTTTAACATCGGGCAATATTTTTCTTATCTTTAAGTGGTACTCTTGCCCTTGACGCTCAAGTATTGCCATAAGCCCAACCTTTACCTTATCAATATAATGCTCATCAATTTGAGCAACCACTTTAAACGATGTCAATACATGTATTTGCCCCAACCTGCCCCCTTTAGGTATCGACTGTCCAAGCTCTGCATCAAGAATGGTCAACTGCCCGTCAACAGGTGCTTTTACATTTAAGTGGTCTTGCCTCTGGTGGATAAGTTTTAGGTTTAGCTCCATGTTTGCCAAATTATCCTTCATCTGTTTTATTTGTATTGAACGGTAAACGGAGTCTTGCCTCTGTCGCTCAATATATAACTCATAACTGCGCTGCGAATAATCGTAATCCTCTTCCGATTTAAGGTAATCCTCCTTCGATATTAAGTTATCGGCATACAAAACCTTGTTCTGTTCAAATGCCCTCTTTCTGCGTTTTATGTCAAACTCTAAATTAAGCAACTCTCGTTTAATTTGTAGTTTTTCTTGCTCCATTACAACCATAGTATTTCGCAAAAAATTGCTTTTTTCGGCCAATTGCGCCTCGCTGTTTAATATACTCAAACTTAAATCAGGATTGCTAAGCCTAAGTATAACATCGCCTTTTTTTACCATTGTACCCTCTTCAACAACCTTTTGCTCAACACGTCCGCCTTCGCGGGCATCGAGATAAATAGTTGCAATAGGTTCCACATTACCGGTTACGGTTATATAATCGTAAAAAGTACCTTGCTGTACTGTTTCAATAGTCAATTTTTCAGCATCAACCCTGTAAGTTGAAACATTGGCCCCAAAAAAAGCTTTATACAACAACAGCAAAAACAACAAAACTGCAATACTAATATATATGTGTTTTGGCCTTATCCCTTTTTTCTTCTCAATTGGTCTGTCCATAATTTAATACCTCGATTTCTTATATTATTTGTTCTAAATTCTTAAATATATATTTATCCACGAATT
>CAYQPP010000487.1:0-1547 GCA_964419235.1 uncultured Bacteroidales bacterium | reverse complement strand
CTTCAAACTTCCCGCTTCAAACTTCCCGCTTCAAACTTCCCGCTTCAAACTTCCCACTTCAAACTTCCCACTTCAAACTCCTATAATACAACAATCCAATCAAAATCAAACTGACACCAAACACAATTAGGCTCATTGATGCCGTAAGCGCCACAGGCGCATTTGCCATAATGGTAAAAACTTTAATGGGCATTAGCGAAGTGCCGGGCGGATACACCATTATACTGGTGCCCAATTCTCCCAAGCTAAAAATAAAACTGATGATAAATGCCGCAAAAACACCTTGATAAACCAACGGAATGAATATCTTTTGAATAGATTTTCGTTCAGAAATACCCATTATTTGTCCCGATTCGTAAAACGATTTAGGTAGTTGTTTAAAAGCATTTTCGATGAATTTTAATGCAATAAATCCAAATTTTCCGATATAACCAATCAACAAAATGGCATAAGTGGAATAAATGAAATTTAAGTGTGGCGCATTGTAAAATTTTATCAGACTAATACCAAAAACGGTAGACGGAACAGCAAAAGAGAATAGTAGCAATAAATTGAATGCACTACTGTTTTTACTATGTTTATATTGAAGATATGCCGATGTAAAACCGATAACAATCATCAACAAAGCAGCAATTATTGCCAAGAGTATTGAAGGAATAAATGTGGGTAATAACAACTCAAATGCTTTGACAAAATCTTTCGTTCCACGTGAAAAGGATTGATAAACCAAAGTAAAAAAGGGTAGTGCTACCGATAAGAATAACCACGAAATAATTCCGACTAAAACAGCAAAACGATATTGGTTGAGCAAAAATATTTTTTTACGAAACCCTTTGCTTCCTACTGAAAAAAAAGGGGCTTCCGAAATTTGTTTACGTTCTAAAAATAATAAGGTCAAACAAATAATGATGAGTACCAAAGATTGTAAAATAGCCAGCGAATGATTATAAAATGCCGAAAACTGTGTAAATATTTCGGTGGTAAACACTTTAACGCCAAAAAAAGCAGGAATCGTAAAGTCCGAAATGCTAAAAATAAATACCAAAACCAATGAAGTTAGTAGGGCAGGTTTTACCAATGGCAAAACTATTTTGCGCAAAACAACGCTACGTGAACTGATAATTTCTGCCGCTTCTTCTAGTGATGCATCCATATTTGACAAGCTACTGCCTACAATAATCATTGATAAAGGCGTGTAAATAATACTTTGTACCCAAATGACACCAAAATACGATTCCATAAAATGGTTTTTATGAAAAATAAGAAAGAAAAAATCTTTCCAAGCCACAGCAAAAATATAGGGCGAAATGAGCAATGGAATCAGTAGAGAAATAATAAAAAACGATCGATAAGGCAAATTGGTTTTGTATAATATCACAGCCAAAACGGTGCCTATGGTTGTCGCAATGATTGAAACGCTAAATGACAACCACAGACTATTACCCAAGAGTTTGCCCAAAGCGGGGGTAAATAATTCTGAAAAATTACTTTGAAAAATAGCCGTTCCAACTGTAAAGATTATCGGAAAAACAATCAATATAAATATA
>CAYQPP010000486.1:0-1550 GCA_964419235.1 uncultured Bacteroidales bacterium | reverse complement strand
TCGGAATTTACATTTTTATAAAATTTCTTAGTTATTTGATAAGCCTTTATATAAATTAGCCATCCCCCGTTTTTAATCAGTCCAGTTAAAAGCAAGGCGCAGCTGGGCTGAGTTTTGCAGGTTTTTATCCGGGAGGAACGCTCTTGGTTTTACATGTGCAAACAATATTTTTATTATGTTGCCTATTTTATAATAAACAAAGTTAATAAGCTCATAAACAGATCCTTTGTTTAACGTCTTTATACCACTTTCTAATAAAAGCTTAATATGCAAGGCTGATATCTCACTGTAAATAAGATGCATGGCTACAGTCAAAACGCTTAGCATGGACTGTAGCCCTTCAAACTTTTGTATCAATATATCTTCAAGATGATATTGCTGTTTTATGTGCCTGTGGTATTCTTCTATCTTCCACCTTAGTCCGTAAGCTTCAAAACATTGCTTTATGACTTCTTCTTTGTTTTCTTTTTCGGAGCGCACCAGAAAATAAGAAAACCCGCCCTGCAAATTTCTCACAACGACAAGCCATAGTTCAAAACGGGTATTCTTTAGCATGTAGCCGACTTTTGTTGCACCTGCGGTATAATGTTTTTTTACCCTTTTGTTTTTTTGCATTTTAATGGCACTTAATTCCGTATTCATCTTTATTTTGTCCTTTATTTCTTTTACCGTAAGGCTCTGTCCTTGGTACATCAACCGGGTATTCCTTTTGAGGCGTATGATAAATTGTTCGATGTTTTTAACAAAATAATCTTTCAAGATGGATCTGTCCCCGCCACGGTCTATCACCCATGTAAACAATTTCTGTAGCGTGCTTGTAATATGCTCGATTGCCAACATTACTTCCTTGTTCTCGCTCAAGCTGCCGGCATCAAAACTGTACAGTTTACTGTATAAGGGTGTCAGCTGTTTGTGCTTGTTTGCCAAGATTACGTTCATCAGCCAATAGCCCCAGCCTGTTTTGCCCGTGTCGCCGTCTTTTACCAGATCGATCCCTTCCATCATACGTGCATACTTTTTTTGAATATCTGAAATATCTATCAGGGCATAATCCCCATGATGAACTTTCCCTTTTACAGATTCCAGATGTGCTTTGCCAATCTTTTCCCAAAAGCCCGGTTTATTGTAATGCCGCCTCAAACGTTTTGTTGTCTGTTTCAAAGAGATCGAATCGCCAATGCTGGTGGCTATCTGGTTTACAAAGACTTGTTGGGATTTTAATATTCCTGTTACCATTTCCCGCAGGTTTCTTGACTCTGCTTTTGTTAAGAAGCCGGAGGCTTTTTTAAAGTACCTGCTTATGCTGTTTTGGATTTGTTTTGTTAACTTTGCGTTTGGTCGGCTCATTTTTAAGTTTTTTTTTATTCAGAATAAAGATAAGGATTTGAGCCGACTTTCCTCATCTTTAAAACTATTATTTATCAATATTTATAGGCCTTACAACTTATAATGTCCGATGTTTTCGGGAGATGGTCAAACAAATATTAATTTAATATATATATTTTTCATTATATTATGTTTTAATATTTTATAAATTTTTGGCTGTAGTT
>CAYQPP010000485.1:0-1553 GCA_964419235.1 uncultured Bacteroidales bacterium | reverse complement strand
TATGTGTATTTTTCTCTCAGTAATGAATTTATTATAAACCGATGAAAGAAGATTTTCTGCACTATTTATGGAAGTATAGCCTTTACGGGAACAAGCCGCTGCAATTAACCGACGGCACAAATGTTGAGGTTATCTCTTGCGGCGAGCATAACAATGATTCGGGTCCCGATTTTTTTAACGCTAAAGTCAAAATTGGCAACACCGTTTGGGCAGGCAATATTGAAATTCACGTGCTCGCTTCAGATTGGCATAGGCACAAGCATCAAAACAATAAAGCATACGACAACATTATTTTGCATGTAGTTGCAAAAAACGATACAGATATAAAGAGAGAAAATGGCAAATTGATACCTGCATTAGAGCTAATTAGTCCAAAAGGGGTATATGAGCAGTACCTGTATTTAATGCAGAGCAAAAGTTGGGTTGCATGCGAAACGTTTATAAAAAAGATTAATGAATTTATTATTATCGACTGGAAACAGGCATTGCTAATAGAACGTTTACAAGAAAAATCGAAAATTATTGAAGAGCGGTTTATTGCAAACAACAAAAACTGGGAGGAGACTTTTTACCAAACCCTTGCGGCCAACTTCGGGTTTAAAACCAACTCTTTGCCTTTTGAAATGCTTGCAAAATCGGTGCCGGTAAATTATTTAGGCAAGCACAAAGACAACCTTTTACTAATTGAGGCTATGCTTTTCGGGCAATCGGGGTTATTGCCAAAAAAACCAAAAAAGCCTTATACAATACAACTGTTAAAAGATTACGAGCACTTAAAAAATAAATTCAACTTGCAACCCATGAGCGGCCATTTATGGAAATTCTCAAAACTCCGCCCCTCAAATTTTCCAACCGTCAGGCTAGCTCAATTTGCCGCATTAATACACAATTCAAATGCATTGATGTCAAAAATAATTGAGGCTGAGAATTTTTCCGAAGTGAAAAAATATTTTGATGTTGAAGCATCGGGGTATTGGAAAAAGCATTATGTTTTTGAAAAAGCATCGACACACCGAAACAAAAAATTTGGCGACACGGCATTTCAAAATATAGTAATAAACACCATTGCACCCTTTTTTGCTTTATACGGCAGCCTAAAAAATAACCCCCATTATACCCAAAAAGCCTTAAACTGGCTTACACAGCTTAAGCCCGAACAAAACAGCATAACAAAGCATTGGAGCGAACTGGGTTTAAATGTAAAAAACGCCTTCGATTCGCAATCGCTAATTCAACTAAAAAACAGTTATTGCAACAAAAAAAAATGCCTTAATTGCAGAATAGGCAATCAAGTTATAAAGCACAATTTTGAATGAAAAAATCTAAACACTTCAAGGTGCAACCACACTTAAATTTTCTGACATTAAAAGATCTCAAAGCATCTGCAAGACCTTTAAGCATCGCAATAGTAGATAATAGTGTATTATCCAAAATATGCAAAGTGAGAAAGATGAAAATACACACTTTTATTAACTACAACAACATTGTGTTTTAATCATTTGGAATTGCCCATATAGTTATGATTGATAACAAAAGTATGAGATTAACACCCT
>CAYQPP010000484.1:0-1586 GCA_964419235.1 uncultured Bacteroidales bacterium | reverse complement strand
ATTTTTTATTATATTTTTGCATATATTTGTTTATAACCAAATATTATTGCAATGGAAAAGTTATTAAAAACATTATCAAGCATAAATTATTGGGACAACAAACCCAATTTTAAACTTGGTTTTAAAAGAGTACTTTATACCAACACTATATGGCAATCGGTTGGAAATAAATTGATAAAAGTTATTATTGGCCAGCGGAGAGTAGGCAAAAGCTATATTGTAAGACAATTGATTGATAAACTGATAAACGAAAAAGGCATTGATAAAAGGAGTGTATTTTATCTTAACAAAGAGATGTTTGAGTTTGACAGTATTCAAAATGCAAATGATTTATCTGATATAATTAATGTTTACGAAAAAAAATACTCTCCTCAAGGAAAAAAATATCTATTTATTGATGAAGTACAGAATATCGAGAATTGGGAAAAACTGATTGTTTCGTTGGCACAGCATCCTGTAAAAGAGTACGAAGTTTTTATTACCGGCTCAAATTCAAAACTGCTATCGGGCGAACTAACAACATACCTATCGGGCAGATACATACTTACCGAAATATTTCCTTTTTCGTACAAAGAGTTTTTAGAGTATAACAAAATCAACAATTCTAAAAATAGTTTCATTAAATACATAGAAACAAGCGCACTGCCCGAAACATTTAATCTTGATTCCGATGAAACGAGACGGTACTATTTTCAATCGTTAAAAAACACTATTTTATTAAAAGACATAATGCACAGGCATAAAATACGCGACTATGTACTGCTTGAGGATATATTTTTATTCCTTTTGCACAATATTGGCAATATGACTTCGATACCCTCAATAATAAAGTATTTTAAAAGCAAAAACAGAAAGGTTGATTACGGAACAGTTGCCCAAAACATATCGTACATGCAAGAGGCTTTTATAATTCATAAAGCCCCGCGTTTTTCGTTAAAAACCAAAGAGTTGCTCTCGGGCGAAAAAAAGTATTACATTAACGATTTGGGCTTTAGGAACTATTTATATCCGCATTTAATTAATGACGTTGGTGCAATATTAGAAAATGTTGTTTTTATGCATTTACGCATTGCCGGTTTTAATATAAGGATAGGATATGGAAACAATTACGAAATTGATTTTTTTTGCACAAAACAGACTCTAAAACAATACATTCAAGTTGCCTATATTATGCCAATTAAAGATACGGTAAACAGAGAATTTGGCGCATTGGAAAAAGTTAAAGACAATTTGCCCAAATATGTGATAACAATGGACGACATGCTTTTTAATAACGAAAAAGGAATAATACATAAACATGTTTGGGATTTTATTTTTGAACTTTAATCATTACACTTAATAAATTAAGCAGAAACAAAACCTCACAATTAATTGCAAGGTAACGCCGTAACGCCGCCCTCCGGGCGGTGCTATGATAATATTGATTTAAACACAAACCGCTTAGAGGACGGTGTTACAATTGGAAAACTACCAATCATATTAAAACGAAGCAGGCGCTTCGTTATCCAAACCAATATGCTACATTTATGAAAATAACGCCTTGTAACGCCGCCCTCCGGGCGGTGCTATGATAATATTGATTTAAA
>CAYQPP010000483.1:0-1590 GCA_964419235.1 uncultured Bacteroidales bacterium | reverse complement strand
TAAATTTTTTATAAACGAGAGCCAACACGTTGATAAGCAAAGAACTAATGTTTCTTAATAAATAAGTCCCGAATTTTTCGGGTTAATTAACTGAATATAAAACAATAACACTATTACTTTTTGTAAAAACACTCACGCCGACACTTTTCGGAGTGGACTTACCCTTTTAAACTTTTGATGAAATTGCCCACATAAATATGACATTAAGCATAACATTATAGAAAATATGAGATTAACACCCAATTTTAATTGGGTGAAAAAAATAAGATATTTCTCCCCCCTAAAATTACGTTCGCTAAAAGCGAACGTAATTTTAGGGGATGGGTATAATTATTTTATCATACTCACCCTGATGAATCAGGGTGTTAATCTCATACTTTTGTATTAATCATAACTATATGGGCAATTCCAACTTTTGAAAACCGAAAAAACACTAAGTAAAAATACAATCGCTATCGCCATCATAAAAACAGGCCTGCCCTGCTTTAATTTTAAGTGCCTTCATAAATACCTTTGAGATAAAATATTTTTGGCTCATGCTTTTTCGGCCAATGGCAAGCAGTTTTAAGTTGCCAACTGCTTTTGCACATCCGCTTTGGTAACAGGTAAACATGACAGCCCTGTTTTTGTGGCAAAAACCTATAATGCCTTGGGTCAATTTCTTGCCAAAACCTTTTTGTGCCTCAAAATACGGAACGGTAACATGCCCATCCCTGTTTTTAATTATTGCCAAAGCTGCTATATTATTGTTTTTATCGGTTATGGTCAAAAATTTATAATAAAACACCTCCGATACTGAAGAAAAAGGGTAGTAGCTGTTATCATTTTGCACGGTTGTAACCCACGGATACTTAAAAACCCACTCGTACTCATGCTTACCGCGCTTAATAAGCGAGTTGTTGTTTGCTTCCAAAAATTTGGAGTGTGCATCTGTAAAAACATCATCAATTTGCACCTGCCTCAGCCATTTATTCGACTTTGCCCTTTGGACATATTTATAAGGCAATAAAACAATATTTAAAAACCAATCGGCAATTTTTAAAAGAGGCTCTATTTTTCTGAAAAAACTATTGCGGCTAACCAATAAATTTGCAAATTGAAAACTAAAATATAGCCGAACCCCTGTTTTTGCCGACAGCTCGTTAAATTTATTCGACTTGTCGAACAACATCTTTGAATTTGGGGCATAGTTGGTAAACAAAATGCGGTGGCTCCAGTCGCTGAGTATTTCATTCATTAAAATAGTCGAAATCCCCCTCCTCCTAAAGTCAGAATGTACCCAACTGCCGCTAAACCACGTAAATTCCACAGCACTGTTTTCAATGTATAAAACATCGGGCAACACTGTCCTAAAGGCAATAATTTTTTCGTCATAAATTGCCATATATAAAACAAAATCGGTATCGCCAACCCGAGGGTTGTTTACATACGAATTAATACGGTTTGTGCTAACAGGTATTACTTCAGCATTTTTATAAAGTGCGCTTTTCGAGAATTGCCCCAACTCCTTTATCGCTATTTTTTCAATTTTATATTCCAAAACGTTACTCTTTATTTTATCTGAATTTTAGTATTTAAAGTTGCAATAAT
>CAYQPP010000482.1:0-1598 GCA_964419235.1 uncultured Bacteroidales bacterium | reverse complement strand
TGGTTACTAATCAGTTTCAAAATTAACAATTAATATTTAATACTGATTGTTTTTAACGTAAAATGCTTGGCTTATTTGAATTTGATTTTAAATAATTCTCATATAAGAACTTCTCTGTTGGGTTTCTCTGAAAAGTAATGTTTATCAACAATTTAAGCTTAAATAAATGATAACTTTATAGCTTGTTTTTTGTTTATTTCAAACTAATGAACTTACCTTTGTCTGAAAATACAAAGTTTTGGATAAAGATAAGTTTATAAAGGGGTTATTATTTAAAATTGACGTTCTTACCCAAGAGGTCAAAAAATTAAATGACCGCTTGGCAAAATACGAACATCCTAAAAACAGTAATAATAGCAGCATTCCCCCTAGCCGTGATGAAAACCGTCCTAAACGTACTAATAGTTTACGTGTGAAAACCGGCAAAAAACCTGGCGGACAACTAGGGCGTAAAGGCAACACGCTTAAAATGGCCGAGGTACCTGACGAGATAATAGAACTGAGATCAGATTATTGCCAATGCTGTGGCGAACCTTTATCCGGTATGCCAACTATAAAAGAAGAAGCGCGCCAAATATTGGATATACCACCTATTAATGCTGTTTTTAAAGAGTACAGGTCATTTAGCACAATATGTAAATGCGGGCATAAATCTACACCGGGGTTCCCACAAGGGGTAAACTCGCCAATTAGTTACGGCCGGCACGTTGAGGGACTGATAGGGTATTTCCACACAAGGCAATATATGCCATTCGCAAGGATGCAAGAAATGTTCAACAGCGTCTTTAACATAAACATCAGCGAGGGGGGGATACATTATCTTCTTGACCGTTTTGCTGAAAAAGCAGAACCTGTTTATGAAATCATAAGACAGCGCGTACAAGCAAGCAAGGTTATCGGAACAGATGAAACTGGAGCAAAAGTTAATGGTAAAAGGCATTGGTTTTGGACATGGCAAACCCCGCTACTGACATTTATAGTACATTCTGACAATAGGGCCACAGATACGATAACAAAATATTTCCCCATGGGCTTTCCTCAAAGCACTCTTGTTCACGATGCATGGAGGCCACAGATAAATACTTCTGCAAAATTTCATCAATCGTGCTTATCGCACCTGCAACGAAATATCAAATACATTAATGAGTTATACGGCAAAAACAAATGGGGCAATAAATTTTTAAAATTACTTTATGACTCCTTAAACCTAAAAAGGAAAATGGAACATAAAGATTATTTTGAAAACAACGATGAAAGGGATAAGATTATTGACAGGTTTGAAAACCTGCTCCTAAAACCGCCCGATAAAAAGCATAAAGAACTCTACACTTTTTACAAGCGTATGATTAGGGACAAGAAACATTTATTCACTTTTCTATTTATTCCAGAAGTCCCACCAGATAATAATGCCTCGGAACGTGCTATCCGAAATATAAAAGTAAAACAAAAAGTATCCGGTCAATTCAAAATTGTACAAGCCGCGCAAAATTTTGCCAAAATAAGGTCTGTTATTGATACGACAATCAAAAATGGATTAAATGTTTTGGATGCCCTGTCTTTAATTTCTACATTTGATATTAAGGTAGCTGATTAGTTAC
>CAYQPP010000481.1:0-1603 GCA_964419235.1 uncultured Bacteroidales bacterium | reverse complement strand
ATACAGCATAAAAAATACAATAATGCAAAAATAAATTAGAAATATCTAAAGCCATTTTGGTTTTTGAATATATTGAATTTTGCTTATGAATATTCATATTATGAGCATTTTAAAACTATTATCCTTCTTTAATTTTGCGCAAAAATAATTCTTTATTTTTTTTCTAAAAATTGAGAAATCAACTGGATAATAAATTATATATCAATACATTATAAAATTATCATCACAAAATGTTAATAAGTGATTTTTAATAATATTTAGTTATGAGCTATTTTCGCATAACTATTTTTTCTCCCTAAAGGAATTATAAAACATTTTAAAAAGAATTAATAACCGGAGTAAACTATCGCAAAAATGCTGACAGAAGAGATGATTGTAAAAACAGAACAAAAACAAAAAATATATTCTTACGATGAGGCTGTAAAAGCATCGTTAGAGTATTTTAAAGGCGACGAGCTTGCAGCAACCGTATGGGTAAATAAGTATGCTTTAAAAGATTCGCATGGCAGTATTTTTGAGTTAACGCCTGACCATATGCACAAAAGGCTGGCTAAAGAGTTAAGCCGCATTGAACAGAAATACCCAAACTCATTGTCAGAAGAAAAAGTTTACCAATTACTTAAAGATTTTAAATATATAGTTCCTCAGGGCGGGCCAATGACCGGCATTGGCAATAATCATCAAATTGGTTCACTATCAAACTGTTTTGTAATAGGGCGGCAAACTCCTGCCGATTCATACGGAGGCGTTATGATGATTGACCAAGAGCAGGTTCAATTAATGAAAAGGCGCGGAGGCGTTGGTCATGACCTTTCGCACATTAGGCCAAAAGGCAGTCCGGTAAAAAACTCGGCATTAACAAGCACAGGGTTGGTTCCGTTTATGGAGCGTTATTCAAACTCAACGCGCGAAGTGGCACAAGATGGCCGGCGCGGGGCTCTTATGCTTTCTGTATCGAGCAAGCACCCCGATGCCGAAGCTTTTATTGATGCAAAAATTGAGTCGGACAAAGTTACCGGAGCCAATATTTCAGTAAAAATTGACGACAATTTTATGAAATCGGTAATTGACGGAAACCTTTATACCCAACAATATCCTATTGACTCAAATAACCCAACCTATACAAAAGATGTAAACGCACAAAATATTTGGAAAAAAATAGTGCACAACGCATGGAAATCGGCCGAGCCCGGAATTTTGTTTTGGGACACGGTAATCCGCGAGAGCATTCCCGATTGTTATGCCGATTTAGGATACAAAACAGTATCGACAAACCCTTGCGGCGAAATACCATTGTGCCCTTATGACAGTTGCAGGCTTTTGGCGATAAACTTATATAGCTATGTCGAAAATCCGTTTACCGAGCAGGCAAAATTCAACTTTGAGCTTTTTAAAGAGCATGTTGGTTATGGTCAGCGCATAATGGATGATATTATCGACCTTGAATTAGAAAAAATAGATGCAATAATAGACAAAGTGGTGTCGGACCCCGAAGAGCACGAGGTAAAACGCACCGAAATAAAGTTGTGGGAAAATATTAAGCAAAAAGCAAAAGAGGGACGTCGTACAGGCGTAGGCATTACAGGTGAAGGAGATATGCTGG
>CAYQPP010000480.1:0-1604 GCA_964419235.1 uncultured Bacteroidales bacterium | reverse complement strand
AAAAATCTGGAAGGTTTGTAGATTTTGAAAACCACAACCCTATGAAATCACTACTGCTTATTTGTCTTTTGTTTGTAAATATCTCAATATTTGCAACTGCCAAACATGATATTGTTTATTATTACAATAATGCCCAATATCAAAAGGCTATTGACTTTGCCAATAAAAAAGTAATAACAGCCAAACCCGATTTTATAATCTGGTATTATAAAGGTTTGTCGGAAATGGCATTATGTAAATATCCCGATGCCGAAAAATCATTTAAAAATGCAATAAAAGAGGATTCGTTGTCGGTGCCGGCACTATTATCGTTGGCAAAAACTTACGAAATAGCCGGAAATACCGAAAATGCCTTAAATAACTATTCTAAAATTTTAAAAACAGACTCAACCAATATTGTAGCCAAAACAAAGTCGGCAAGCATTTATATAAAAAAGAAGAAATATAGTAAAGCAGCATTTTTATATTATGATTTAATAAAACAAGATTCGCTTAACGGTTGGTTTTACGGGCAATACGCTTATTGTTTGGGAAACTTGGCATTAGTTAGGGTGTCGGATACATATTATGAAAAAGCAATAAAATTAGCTCCCGAGAATAAAACTATTGTTGTTAGAATGATACGGCAACTTATACTTAATAAAAGATACGAAACAGCCGATAAATATATTGATACTTTTTTATTACGGTTTCCCGATGATATGTTTTTGCTTAAACAAAAGGCGTTTATTGCCGCTTTCGGCGGAAACTATCTTGATGCAATAAGGCAGTTTAAGTATATTACCGAACTTGGCGATTCATCGCTGTTTACTCTTAAATATTACGGACAAAGTTTGTATAATAATTGTGACTATTCCGATGCAATATTTTGGTTGTCGCGATATGTTAAAATTAACCTTAACGACACTAAAAATCAGTATATTTTGGCATTGGCTTACCAAAAAGATTATAAATATAAAGAGAGTTTAAACAGTTTCGATTTGGTTTTTGAGCAAATTTACGATACCGATTTAATATCTGATGTTTTTGTGGAAAAAGCAAACACGTTTTCGGCATACGGAGATTATTTAAAATACAGGGATTCCACAAAAACCAAGAGTAAAAAAAAATATAAAGCGGCTTTGGATAACTATTTGAAAGCAAAAGAATTAAATCCATCTAATAATGATATAAACAGAATGATTGCCGTTTTATACGAAACAAAAATAAAAAATGACAGGCTTGCATTGTATTATTATAAAAAATACTACCAAAACCTTGATGCAAAAAAAACAAACGAATATCAGTTGGCTTGGATTCAAGAAAAGATTACCGAACTTACCGAAAAACTTCATTTTGCAGTTGAACAATAGTGGCAATGTTTTAAATATCAGACGTTTATGCCGTGTTCAATATTTATTTTTTATCAATATTTTGTTTTAATTATTAACGACTTTTCTGTTTTTGAAGCCCGTTGCAGACGGGCTTTTATTATTTACCAAAAACCTGTGAGTAGATGATTTGTAAACTTGTATATCCAGCAAGCTATTATTTTTTGCATGGAGTATAATATTTAACCCGACTTATGCAGTAGGAGTTGTGAAATAGTGAACTTACGGCATTTA
>CAYQPP010000479.1:0-1615 GCA_964419235.1 uncultured Bacteroidales bacterium | reverse complement strand
AATACTATCGTTTTTGTATTTTCTTATTGAACGGTGATTAAATATTGTATCCATAATTAATTGTTATTTATTCTTTTTATAAAGTGAATATTCTATTGTGTTTAGTTCAACTTTTGTATATTCTTTTTCTATTTTCGATTTGTCGCACCTGTCATCTATAACAAAATACTCTTGTTGGGCTTTTCTATCTAAACTTATACTGCCGTAACGGGCAAAATAACCGTATAAACTATATTCATCCCTCATTTTAGGGCAAATGCTTACAGTTTTGTTTTTCCCAATTTTATCAATAATCAAATAACAATCCGACACCTTGTTTTTTTCATAACCAATTCGTTCAACTTGCATAAATGAAAATACTACTACGCCAACAGCAATGCCATAAGTTAATATTGCAAAAACCTTAAATTTTATCGATTTTTCATTAATGATATCTGACAAAGTATTTATTATTTGATTTAACAAAAGTCCTATGGCTATTGCAATAAACGGATATACGGTAATTGCATAATGCCCGCTCTGTTTCATACTTATTGTTATCGGCAAAATTCCGCCTAAGCTCATCAACAATAATGAAAACGCTTCTTTGTTTTTAAAATTTTTCAAAGGCATTTTTATTTTTTTAACAACAGCAATTATTATTACTGATGTTGCAATAACAGCGGGTATTAAAAAATGGTAAATTACCGCAATAACAATAAAAAAGCGGCTTTCAACCGTATTTGAATTTTGTATACTGCCCAAAACCTGTTTATTAAAATAATGCATTAAATTTTCAGATGCCTCATTTGAGAAAAAGAGTAACATTAGTAATGGTATAACTGTTATTGCAATCAATAAAATAGTATCGGCAGCAACCCTAACAAATTTTTGTTTGCGCACAAACAACCATAAAAAAAGCGGCAAACCCCACACATATAAACCAACAAACCCTTTAGTTAAGGTTGCCAAAAATAAGGCTATGCCACTAATAATTAAAAATCTGAATCTATAATTTTTTATGCTTTTTAAATAAAACAATACCGATGTCGCTATAAAAACAGTCATTGTATTTTCAAGCATATTATTGGCGCAAGCCCACGATATTTTTGGTATCGAAAAATAAAACAACAGAGGTATCCAGCCTGTTTTGTATGTGTTTGTGAATTCTCTCCAAATACCAACAATAAGCAATCCTGTTAACACATAAGTTGATAACGAATAAAACCTTTCAACATAAATGGAGTTGCCAAATACTTTAAACCACAAGCTTTGTAAACCAAATGCCAATGGCGGATGCTCATAAAATTCATTAAAAAAAGTGTGCGATAAAAAAGGCTTCCAAAAAGTTCCCAAACCATTGGCTAAGTTTCTGGAAATAGTTGCATATAAAACCCCATCCATAACCATTCCGTCAGAAAAAAGCAATGGGGCAGTAAATATTAAAAATACGGCACTTATAAATATGTAAATAATTATGTGCTTATTGTATTTCATGCCTTTACCTTTATTAATAAAATATAGTCTAAATAGTATTACACTATGCTTTAAACATCGTGATATTATGAGAATAACATCATGCTTTAGCTTGGTGTATTGTGGTATAATCTATTCATGTGCCCCAAATTCTCAATAA
>CAYQPP010000478.1:0-1628 GCA_964419235.1 uncultured Bacteroidales bacterium | reverse complement strand
TAAGCCTCAAAAATTAAACGTAATTGACCATAAAACCATGCTGTGGTCGAAAAAACCAAAATAGTTACAATAATTCCTATACCTGTTAAAATATAGAACATGATTTTTGGGAAGCTTTTACGAAATTGAAAGAAGAAGTATATTGAAAAAAAACTCATGGTGGCAAATCCCGAAAAGTTGTCGAGCCTTACCAACAGCTCCCAACTCATGTTAGGAAACCAATATAAAATTACGCGCTCGCCTGTCGATAATATTCTTAAAATCATTATTAATGATAATACTCCAAAAATAAGGTTGGCAAAATCTAACCTGCGAAATAAAAACATTAACAGGTGGTTAAACCCGATAATAAGGATTATACCTATAAGAAGGAGATGAAGTATTATATCGTTTTTAGTATTGCGAACTATATTTTTTAATGTGCCGAAATGCATTGGCTGCTGTACTCCGGCTTTACGGTGGTAAAAATTTGATACATGTAAAACAATATCAATAATTTGCGATTTAACGCTGTCTTTGGCAATAATTGGTATGGCAATCTCTTGATTCATAAACTGAGGCTTGCTCTCTTTTTTGCTTTTGCCCAACTTGCCCAAGCTTGCTTTTAATTTACCATTTACATATAATTTATATGCCGAAAAAACAGAATTAACTTTTAATCCGTATATTTCATCTTGGTTTTTTACCTTAATACGTAAACGATAGGTTCCATATCCATCTGCCGGAATATTTTTTCCATCCTGTAGAGTTACTTTTGTCCATGTTTTAGGAATAAGTGCTTTGTATTTTGTGTAACCTGCAAGTGTGTCTTGTGCATCGGTTGGCATCAGAAATTCATGCCAATAAAAATCAGCATACCCTTCAAGCTTAATAATATTGTCAGTTAAGTTTGCCTGCGTAACATCTAATTTGCCATTAATTACGGTTAGGCTTTGTGAATTAACGGTTTTTAAAAATAAAAACTGGCTTAATAGAATTGTGGATAAAATTATGTGTTTAATTTTCATGGAACACTTTCTTCTGGTTTAGCTCGAAATTAGTTTTTTTTTTTGGTTATACAAATCAAAAAAGATTAAAAACAGGAAAAATTTAATGAAAAAGAGGCTATTGCTTTTTTAGCTTTTCTTTAAACATGCTTTTAAATTTTTCCAGTTTTGGAACAATTGTAATTTGGCAATACATCTGTTTTGAGTTGTTTGCAAAATATTCTTGGTGGTATTTTTCGGCACTATAAAACTTCTCAAAAGCTGTTAGTTCGGTTACAATTGGGGTATCCCAAATATTTAATTTGTTAAGTTCATTAATAATGTTTTGGGCACTTTTTTTTTGGTTTTCGTTATGGTAAAATATTACTGAACGGTATTGTGTACCTCGGTCGGCGCCTTGCATATTAAGGGTTGTGGGGTTGTGTGTTTTAAAAAAAATCTCTAAAAGCTCGGTATAGCTAATAATTTCATTATTAAACTTTACCTGTATAACCTCGGCATGTCCGGTCTCCCCCGAGCATACATCTTCATATGTCGGATTTTCAATATCGCCACCCGAATAACCCGAAGTTGCACTTATAACGCCATTTATTTTATCAAAAATTGCTTCGGTACACCAAAAGCAGCCACCTCCAAAAGTGG
>CAYQPP010000477.1:0-1633 GCA_964419235.1 uncultured Bacteroidales bacterium | reverse complement strand
ATCTTACTTTTTAACACCCAATTAAAATTGAGTGTTAATCTCATAATTTCTATAAAATTATACTTCATGTCATATTTATGTGGGCAATTCCAAAAATCTTATCTATTTTTTTAGACAGGATTTATATGTATATTTTGTTAACGTAGGCAACACCTTTACTTCTCGTAGTTTTAAGGGTTTTAAATAAATTGCCCGATAAATTTTGGTATTGCTTCTTCAAAATTATTATTGTCGATTGCCTTTACAAAAGCACTACCAATAATTCCGCCTTGAGCATAACTGCAAACCTGCTCAAATGCCTCTTTATTTGAAATGCCAAAACCTATTAATACCGGAACGGATAACTCCATGTCATGAATCTTTTTAAAATACACCTCGTTTTCACTGCTGAACCCTTTTTTAGTGCCTGTAGTTGAGGCTGACGAAACTGCATAAATAAAACCTTTTGATAGTTTTTCGGTTTTACGAATACGCAATTCAGAGCTATTTGGCGATATTAGAAATACAGGCGTAATTTTATATTTATCAAATAGATATTGGTATTCATCTTCATAAACTTCAAGTGGCATATCGGGTAAAATAACCCCGTCAATACCACATTCGGCAATATCTTTACAAAATTTTTCAATGCCGTATTGCAATACCGTATTCAGGTAACCCATTAGCAACAGAGGAATTGTAATTTGCCCCCTGATGCCTTTTAGGCTCTGTATCAACTTATTTAATGTTATACCGTTGCTCAAAGCAATTTGGCTACTTTGTTGAATTACCTCCCCATCGGCAAGAGGGTCGGAAAAAGGGATGCCAATTTCTACCATGTCAGCACCACTATTTTCTAACTCTTTAATAATTGGGACTACTGATTTTACCGTAGGGTGCCCGGCAGTAAAGTAGATAGACAAAATATTTTTCTGCTTATTTTTAAAAAGTGTTTGTATCCTGTTCATAGTTTTGTTTTTTCAAGATTTATTATACCTATTTTACTTTATGTAACACCGCCCTCTGGGCGGTTGTGATTACCACCCAGAGGGCGGTGTTACAATTACTTTTAAAAAAAAGAATGCATTGTAAAACACAACTGTACCTTATTTTTAATTTTTATAATATTTTAAGGTACATACAACCCATTTATTTCATCAATACCTAATGTATTACTGTTTTGTGGTACAGAGTAACACGCCCTCCACATGTCAGACTCGATATTTTTTGTTTCTAATTTATTAGGCATATCAACTTCCTTTTTTATTATTAAATGCTTTCGATAGGCTTTCATGTCTTTATCCCCCCTGCCCGACAGGTTTACGATTACGGTTTCGTTATCGGCAAATTTAACTTTTGACAGAGCAGCCAACGCATGTGCCGACTCTAATGCAGGAATAATCCCCTCTAATTGGGTTAGCTCAAAAGCTGCCTGTATAGCCTCATTATCGGTGGCACGTAAAAAATTGGTGCGTTTAGTATCAAACAGATGCGAATGCAACGGGCCAATACCCGGATAGTCTAACCCTGCCGATATGGAGTATGGCTCAATAATTTGCCCATCATCGGTTTGCATGAGCATAGTGCGGCTGCCATGTATAATTCCGGTACTACCGGCTGCAATTGTTGCCGCAGTTTCGCCTGTTTCAAGTCC
>CAYQPP010000476.1:0-1644 GCA_964419235.1 uncultured Bacteroidales bacterium | reverse complement strand
GTTACGATGCTAAAACACTTGGGCACACATCAAATATTTTTATTGTATCTATTGAAGGAGGAGAACCTAAAAAACTTACCGAAGACCGTTTTAATGATTTTGGTGCTGTTTGGTCGCCTTACGGTAAAAAAATATTTTTTATGTCGAATCGTTACGGCGATTATCAGGTGTGGACAATGAATCCCGACGGTTCGGAAAGAACACAGTTTACAAATGTTGAAGGTGGTATAAATGCTTTTAAAGTAGCTCCCGATGGTAAACATATTTTTTACACAAAAGACGTTAAACTTGAAAAATCTGTTTTAGAAAAATACTCTGATTTGCCAAAAGCTAATGCAATTGAGGCAGAAGACCTTATGTATCGCCATTGGAATGCATGGAGCGACCACAAGTTTTCGCATATTTTTGTTGCCGAAACAAAAAATATTCCCGTAAAGGAAGGAACAGATATTATGGAGGATGAGCTTTATGATTCACCACTTGCTCCTTATTTTGACGATGCAGAAATAACTTGGAGTCCTGATGGAAAAACTATTGCATATACTTGCAAAAAACTTTACGGACGAGAGTATGCTGTCAGCACAAATTCCGATATTTATCTTTATAATTTAGAAACAAAAGAGACAAAAGATATTACCAAAGATAATTTAGGTTACGATAAAGCAGCTGCATTTTCGCCCGACGGAAAAAAAATTGCTTGGATGAGTATGGAAACTCCGGGTTACGAATCGGACAAAGAGCGTTTGATGGTAATGGATTTGGAGACAGGTGTTAAAAGTTATTTGAACGAAGATTGGGACCAAAATGCTAACAGTTATGTTTGGAGCGACGATAGCAAAGAAATATATTTTATTAGTGGTTATCATGCTACTTATCAGATTTATAAAGTTGATGTTGCCACAAAACAATTTACTGAAATTACAAAAGGGAATCATAATTACACAGGATTCTCAAAAGCCGGAGAAACTATTGTAGGTTCGAAAACTACTCACCAAATGGCGGCTGAATTGTTTGTTGTAGATGCAAAAACAGGAGCAGAAAAACAGTTGACATTCATAAATAAAAATATTTACGATAATATTAAAATGGGGCATACCGAAGGTCGTTGGGTGAAAACTACCGACAACAAGGATATGCTTGTTTGGGTAATTTATCCGCCAAACTTCGACAAAAACAAAAAATATCCTGCTCTGTTGTATTGTCAAGGAGGTCCGCAGTCGGCTGTCAGCCAATTCTTTTCGTATCGTTGGAACTTTGCTATCATGGCTGCCAACGATTATATTGTTGTAGCTCCTAACCGTAGAGGGTTACCGTCATTCGGGCAAGAGTGGAATGCTCAAATTTCTACCGATTATTACGGACAAAATATTAAAGATTATCTTTCGGCAATAGATGCTTTAAAAACAGAACCTTATATCGACGAAAACCGTTTGGGTTGTGTAGGAGCAAGTTACGGAGGATATTCAACCTTTTATTTGGCAGGTCATCACAATAAGCGATTTAAAGCATTTATTTCGCACTGCGGAATGTATAATATGGAAAGTTTTGCAGCTGCTACCGAAGAGACATTCTTCCCTATGCACGATCTTGGCGGAATGCCTTGGGAACTTGATAATAAAGTGGCTCAAAAATCGTATGCTCATT
>CAYQPP010000475.1:0-1647 GCA_964419235.1 uncultured Bacteroidales bacterium | reverse complement strand
ACTTAAAAATGTAAATTGAAAATTCATTTATAAAATCAGATATTTTAGAAGCCAAAAATTGTTTTTTTGACTTATTTAAACAAATTTAAATTAAATTTTGGTCATTTTTAGCCTGAACCCATATTAAAAAATCTTGTTAAATGCTGTATTTCAGCCAGTTCTTGCAGGGAAGATATAATTTACCCTGTCAATATAGCTATCTGACTAATTATTAAGTACTTGTATTTATGCAGTATTCAAAAATTCATCAAATTCCAACCAATTGCTTTTGCAATAATAGTTTTCATATATCTTGATTTCTTTAGAGCGCCCACTACTTACAAGCTTGCCGGGCACAACTATAAACCAATCCATAAAAGTCCGGTGCTCTTGCCTTTTTATCTTTTTATGTTTGTACCTCATTATTACGGATACGTTATAAGCCAAGCAATTTAGTTGCCATAAAATATCATTTGCCCAAAAATCATCAGTCAATGTTTTGCCGGCAAGCAATTGACCTTTAACCTGTTCTATCCATGTTTCGCTTGTAGAACGTTCCTTGTACAAATCATGTAACTCAACAGCATCTTTTCTTGCATAACTACTTACATAACAGGCATACTGGTATACCGGTATGATTTGTTTTTCGCCCATAAAATCTCTTTGGACATATTCTTTTACCGTACGGATAGCTTTTAATTTTCTATGTTTACCATTCCACGATTTGGTCGTATAATCAAATTCGCATATCGCGGTATTCCTTTTCCCTGATACGATAGTCCATGTTTGTTTTTCAAGTAGGTTTACTAAGTTTTTGAGCTTTACTTTTATTAAATAATCCCAACCAAAACCTTCCAATGTTTCTAATAAAGCACCCCCAAAATATCCACTGTCAGCCCTAAAAAATACATTTTCTATCGTTTTGGGCAAAGACGCTTGTGTTTCTTTCAAAAATTCGGGCATTCCGTTTGATGTATAAGCATCACCGCTTCTAAACCAAGTGTTGTATAATACTTTGGTATTGCTCTCGAATAATAATTGTGGGTGGTAACTTTTTGCCCCTTTCTTTTGGGAATTAAAACCTTTCTTTGTTCCTTCTTGATTACCACAAGTCATGCTTACTGTCGAATCACCATCAAATGTTATATGTGTCATCCCGCTGTTTTTTATGAACATGGCATTTTTTCTCAACAGTGCTTCTTCTAAACCCCTCGCACCCTTTTGTCCCGTCTTTTTTAAAGTGCCCGAGATAACATTTTCGTTTAAAGCCTTTTGCAGCCCCAAGTTAGCTTGTATTAAAGGATCTTGTGTGAAGTTGGCTATCTTCTTGATCCTGTTTATGCCGGACATAGATGCGAAAGTTATTGCCATGATAACTTGAAATTTTGTGAACTTTGTTGCATTTTCTTTCTTGGTCGGAAATAATTTAGAAATTGTTTTTATCGTTTTATCTCTTTTTAGAAATCTCGCCACCACATTAATACCTGAATACATTGTGATATTACCGCCTGTAAATGAGTGTTTTATGTGTTTTATTTTGCTGCTAATGAATTTAGTCGTATTTTTCATGTGTAAAGTGATGTTTTAAGTGTCGTATTTGTTGATTTAACACTTTAAATATAAGCTTTTTACATCACTTTACCTCTTTTTTGTTTTACATTTTTAAGT
>CAYQPP010000474.1:0-1652 GCA_964419235.1 uncultured Bacteroidales bacterium | reverse complement strand
TTTCTGATAATCTTAGTTATGACTGGAATTCAAAACTTCAAGACATTGGCTTTAGGGCCGACAATACATTTTTGTTAGACGAGGATAATACTATAAAATTCGGTTTTTCATCGACATACCATAAATTTAACCCCGGTTTAATAAAATCAACCGGTAGCGAAGCCCTCTTTTCTGAATTTGAGCTTAACCAAAGTTCAGCAATCGAATGGGGAATTTATGGCTCGAACGTACAAAAAATAGGCGAAAAGCTAACGCTGAGATATGGGTTGCGTTTTTCTATTTTTCAAAATATAGGGCCGGGCACGGTATATAGTTTCGATGATAACCACGTACTTATTGACACCATAGGCACAGTTTATGAAAACGGCGAAATTTATAATGTGTATCAAGGGCTTGAACCACGGCTTGGCATTGTTTACAGGTTAAATGAATTATCGTCGGTAAAAGCCAGCTATTCGCGTACGCTTCAATATGTGCAGCTTGCATCAAACTCGTCGGGCGGAACGCCTTTGGATATATGGTTTTTGGCAAACAACAATATAAAACCGCAAATAGCCGACCAAGGTGCAATAGGGTATTTCAGAAATTTCTGGGCAAACCAAATTGAAGGCTCGGTTGAGCTTTATTATAAAAGCATGCACAATACAATAGATTTTCGCGACCATGCACAATTACTATTCAACCAGTACTTAGACGGCGAATTCAGAATCGGCAGGTCATGGTCGTACGGTGCCGAAATTATGGTACGTTTTGATATGGAGAAACTAAACGGCTGGGTTAGCTACACACTATCAAAAACCGAAAGGAATATTCCTGAAATAAACAAAGGGAATACTTATGTTGCACCATACGACAAACCCAACGATATTAGTATAGTTTTAAACTACTTGCTAAATAAAAGGGTAACATTATCGGCCACTTGGGTGTATGCATCGGGCAACCCCATGACTACACCTACGGGCAGATTCCCGATAGACAATGTTGTACTTTCGGTTTATTCCGACAGGAACGCAAGCCGCATGCCCGACTACCACAGGCTCGATTTGGGCGTAACCATAAAAACAAAAGAGAGGGGCAAAAGAAAATGGAACGGCGAATGGAATTTCTCACTATATAATGCCTACGGAAGGCACAATGCATGGAAAATAAACTTTATTGCTGATGAGGATAACCCAAACATAACCAATGCCGAAATGACATACCTGTTCTCATTTATCCCCTCGATAACATATAATTTTAAATTTTAACAGACAATGACTGATATAAATATTGGAAGACATAAAATTACAGGCAGATGAAACAATCAAAAATACATACACAAATAATATTGATATTATTAATATTTATAGCATCGGTTTCGTGCACCGAGATGATCGATATGGATTATAGCACCGATATGGAACGTCTTGTTGTTGATGCCCGCATTTTAGATAATGACACGTTACAGTATGTTAAACTGTCGAAAATTAATTTGAAGCCCGAAAACGGCATTGTTTCGCCAATATCAAACGCCAATGTTTTTGTTAACGATGGCGAAAAGAGTATAACTTTTGTTGAGTCGGATACCGAAAAAGGACTTTACGTTGCCCCTGATGGTTTTATTGGCGAATACGGCAAAAAATACGACCTTGCAATTTCAGAAACCGGCGTAA
>CAYQPP010000473.1:0-1667 GCA_964419235.1 uncultured Bacteroidales bacterium | reverse complement strand
GCGCAGAAACTGATTTCATCTTTCCTGTCAAATATATCTCACGAAATACGCACCCCGATGAACGCCATTTCGGGTTTTTCGCAATTAATTACCCAAACGGATATAAGTGACGAGCAAAGAGAACAATACAATACAATTATCAGCCAAAATGTTGACTCTTTACAGGAACAGATAGACAATATTATACATGTTTCAAAAATGCACTCGGGCAACTATGTGATGATGAACAATCTATTTTCGTTAAATATGCTTTTTAAGGAATTACTTGAAGATTTCAACAGCAGAAAGGAGTTGCAGAACACAAATGTCTCACTTCGTTGGCAACAGCCTGAAACACCGAATAATATCAACCTTTTAGCCGATAAACAGGTGTTTAAACAAATTGTTTACCAGTTGGTAAGCAACGCACTAAAATATACCGAAAAAGGCGAAGTGGTTTTTGGTTGCGAATTACAGCGGAAGGTGGAAAACACGACTGGTGATTTTAAAATAGCTGATAAAAAAACACAAACCCACGAGGCTAGTTTAACAATTTTTGTCAAAGATACGGGAGTCGGTATCGATAAAAAACAGCAGCAGTACATATTTGATGCATTTAAAAAAATAGAGGGAAAGGAAAAGCTTTTCAGGGGGAGTGGACTGGGGCTAGCCATTGTTAAAAATCTATGCGACAGCATTAATGCCAAAATTGAGCTAAAAAGCGAGCTGAATAAAGGCTCGGTTTTTACAATAAAACTTGCTTTGTTAAATAATTAAATACTTTTTTGTCTTTTTATGATTTTATTTGTACATTGGTAAATATTTTGTGTGCTGATGAACAATAAATTGCTAACAATAACAATGCTTGCGGTATGGCTCATAACGGGACTGTATCCGTATGTGTCTGCACAAAATAACAACTTGTTTTTCGAGCATTTTAGCCGATCGGAAGGACTTTCGCAAAACTCTGTTTATCATATAGTCCAGGATAATAATGACTTTATTTGGTTGGCTACCGGCAAAGGGCTTAACCGTTTTGATGGGTATAGCTTTACAAAATATTTCCACAACGAAAAAGATAAATACAGCATTTCGTCAAATAGGGTAGTGCATATTAAAGTGGATAAATGGAACCGCTTATGGTTGGCCACTGATGCCGGCTTGAACCTTTTTGATCAAAAAACGGAAAAATTCTATTCGTTCCACAGGGATAGTAATAAGGTTTCTAGTCTTTCGGGTGAGCGGATAAAGTGTGTACTCATAGACAAAAATAATTTTCTTTGGGTGGGTACACGAAAGGGGTTAAATGTTTCTGTTTTGCCTATTGATTCGTTAACGGAAAAAACGGTTTCTGCGTTAAAATTCAAACAAATAGAACAAAACAAGCTAAGCGATAATTTAATTACCTATTTATTTGAAGATACAAATGATAATATTTGGGCAGGAACTATTAACGGATTAAATAGAATTAACCGCAACACATTAAAAATTGAGCAATATTTTCCTGCCGGAAAAATGGAAGAACCAGTACTCGGAAATCAAATTTCGTCAATAATACAAGATAAAAACAGCGAGTTGTGGATTGCTACGCAGAACGGCTTATATGTTTTGAATCCGAAAAACGGTATTTTCCGTAATTTTAACGAACATCCTTTTTTTAAAAAAAGCATAAGGGGGCTACATGTTTC
>CAYQPP010000472.1:0-1676 GCA_964419235.1 uncultured Bacteroidales bacterium | reverse complement strand
CGATAATTCTTGCGAAACAGAATTGGGTGCAGCAGGAAATGCCAATTTTGATATGGGTAGATATGGAATAGAGTTTACCGCATCGCCACGCCACGCCGATGGTATTGTAGTTACAGGACCAATTACGGAAAATATGGCGGAACCTTTACGTATTGCTTACGATGCCATTCCTGAACCAAAAATATTTGTTCTTTGCGGTGTAGATGCTATTAGTGGAGGTCTTTTTGCTGACAGCAAAGCAATTAACCGAAGTATTTTAAAAGATATAAAAGTTGATTTATTTATTCCGGGAAACCCTTCACATCCGCTTACAATTATTAATGGAATTTTAGACTTGACTAGAAAATTTATGAAATAATACACAGTAACATTACTCATAAAATGCCGAATAACAATCAATTTAACTAAAAAATTAAAATATAAACAAATAGCATAGTAAACTATGTTTGATTCAATAAAATACTCAACACTTCATTCACTTACTATAAAGGTCACATAAAAATTTCATACCCTCAAAAAATAACTTATAATTTTATTTTAAAAGTATAATAATGATACTATTTTTGATAGCACCAAAACTGCAATTAGTATGAGACCTCCACATAATTTAAAGAAATACATTGACAAAAACTATAAAAATAAGTTTTGTATAAATATTAATATTAAAATGACCATTTTTAAAAAAATACTGCTCACCTTATCAATAACAGTAATGTTTAGTGCTATATCGGCACAAACTTACGTAAATGATTCATCGCTGATAGAAACACCTTCAGGATTAAAATATAAAATAACCAAACAAGGACACGGTAATTATCCCAAATCGGGCGATAGAGTTTGGGTGCATTATTATGCAAAATTTACCAACGACTCAATATTTGCAAGCACTGCCGAAACAGGACCTCTTGATGTTTATTTGGGAATGGGGCAAATTATTAAAGGTTGGGAAGAAGGATTACGGCTCATAAAACCCGGCGGAGCTATTGTTTTGGTGGTACCACCCGAATTGGGATACAGTGATAAACCTTATAAAAACATTCCTGCCAACTCAACAATAATTTACGAAATTGCACTTTTGCAAGTTGACAGTGTAGATAAAGTAAAACCCTACGATATTGCAGGCAAAACACTGCACAAAGCAAAAAAAGGACTGAAATATTATATTATAAACGAAGGAACAGGCAGTTTTGCAAAAGCAGGCGACAATGCTTACGTGCATTTTACAGGCTATCTACCCGACGGAAAAATATTTGATTCATCGGTAAAACGCGGCAAACCTGCGAGAATTACCGTAGGTGCAAATCAGGTTGTTAAAGGTTGGGATACAGGACTTACATTTATGAAAAAAGGAAGTAAAATTCGTTTGATAATTCCCGCGAAACTTGCTTACGGAAGAAAAGGTTATAAAAATATTGTACCGCCAAACACTCCCATTACTCTCGACCTTGAAATGATTGATATTGTGCCGCCTCCCGAAGTAAAAATGTGGGACAGCACAGGCAAGCAAATTCATACCACCGAAAGCGGATTAAAATATATTATTTTTAACAAAGGCGAAGGCGATTTAATAAAGGATGAAGATATTGTCACCGTACACTATTCGGGATATTTTACCGACGGTAAACTGTTCGATTCTTCGGTAAAACGATTTGAACCCATACAATTTCCCGTAGGTG
>CAYQPP010000471.1:0-1707 GCA_964419235.1 uncultured Bacteroidales bacterium | reverse complement strand
CCAGCCCTGTAAGGGCGAAAGAGTTAATTGGATAAGTATGCGGATAAGCATTTAAAAAATATTGTTTAGCATAATATTTGAGTAATTATATTAATTACCCACTAAATTCGTGGAGAACCGATTTTTGTAAAGAAAGCCGCTTACCGCGGCTTTTAATAATATTTAAACTATTGTGAAGAGTGATAAACTAAACCGCAGCGCTTTCGCAAGGCATAGCCCTGTCAACCTTTTTAATCATTCCTTGCAATGCCTTTCCGGGTCCAACCTCGGTAAATGAAGAGCCGCCGTCGGCAATCATATTTTTAACGGTTTGTGTCCATTTTACAGGGGCAGTTAACTGTTTTTTTAGGTTCTCTTTAATTATTTCGGGGTTTGTTTCTGCTTTTGCCGTAACATTTTGATAAATAGGGCAAACGGGTTCCGAAATTTTTGTTTCGTTTATTGCAGCCTCAAGCTCAACGCGGGCAGGCTCCATTAATGGTGAGTGAAAAGCTCCCCCTACCGGAAGTTTTAATGCCCTTTTTGCACCAAGCGAGGTCAGTTTTTCACAAGCTTTATCAATACCTGCAAACGAGCCTGATATTACCAATTGGCCATTTGTGTTGTAGTTGGCCGGAACTACCACCTCATCAATTTCGGCACATGCTTTTTCAACAACTTCGTCATCTAAACCTATAATTGCAGCCATAGTTGACGGCTCGGCCTCGCATGCTTTTTGCATTGCCATGGCTCGCTTTGATACCAGCACAAGCCCGTCTTCAAACGATAGGGCATTTGCGGCTACTAAAGCCGAAAACTCGCCCAATGAATGGCCTGCTGTCATTTCGGGTTTAAAACTATCGCCCATAACTTTTGCCAATATTACCGAATGTAAAAATATGGCAGGTTGTGTAACTTTAGTCTGTTTTAAGTCCTCGTCGGTTCCTTCAAACATTAAATCGGTAATTCTAAAACCAAGTATATCATTGGCTTTCTCAAACATCTCTTTTGCTAAAGGCGAATTATCGTATAGGTCTTTTCCCATTCCAACAAATTGGGCTCCCTGACCGGGAAAAACATAAGTTTTCATCTGTTTATAAATTTGTAACCTGTTGGTTGTTAAGTGTTATAATTATTTGCTTGTGTGCTAAAAATAATTATTTCCAACATGGTTGGTTTCATATTGTATTATTTTTTAATATTCAATTTTAAAAAACTGAGGCAAATGTAATAATTTTTGTATTAATCACAATTTAAGTTCAAACGTTTTAGCTTTATTATAGCATTGATTATTAGATATATAAAAAATCGGCTTTGCAAACAAAACTTCTTAATATTAAGATTGTTATAATATATAAAGCAATAGTTTTTATTATGCTTTACTTTTGTGCAAAATATTTTATAATTAATACCTTAAACTATGATTACTGAAAAAACCGGAACAAATGCAGGAAAACTTTGGGAGTTACTTAATAAAAAAAGCCCAATGTCGTTTAAAGATGCAAAAAAGAGATTGAAAATGACAATACCCGACATTTATATGGCAATGGGTTGGTTAAACCGCGAAGACAAGCTGCTTATTGAAGGCAAAGATGAAATGATGCTAAGCTTGAAGGGGTAGTTTTTGTTGTTTTCTCAAATCCGCAACTATCAAGATAAAATACTTGACAGTTGCGGTATTTAAGTGTTAGTAATTTTTTGTGTTTAGTATCGGTGTTGATTTGTTAA
>CAYQPP010000470.1:0-1712 GCA_964419235.1 uncultured Bacteroidales bacterium | reverse complement strand
ATATTTAAAGTTCGGAATCGCTCAATTTAGGTTTTAGTCTGTTGCTGTTTTTTGTGCTGTCGGTTGTGTAGTTTTTTTTAAACCCGGGCAACCTATTTTTTATATTCATAAAAATATCATATCCGTTGGTGCCGAGCAGGTACCGGCGTGTATAGTTTAAGTATAATTTAAAATCAATTAATGTGTCGCCGGTAAACCCTGTATATTCTGACAGTAATTCCATATTAAATTTTTCATCAATAATTTGGTCGCCCTCCTCGTTTTCAATAAGCTCTAAATATTTTCGGAGGCTCTTGCCCTTATCGCTCAATAAATAGTATATTATTGAGATTGGTCCGTCTAAGGTTTGCTTTGGGTTGAATTTTTCATCATCGCGAATCCATTTGTAGTTCTTTTTTGTAACACCGGGGATAATTATCTGGTTTTCCCACTCGTTGTTGAGCAAGGGTATGTGGGTAAAATCGTATCTAAACTGGTTTATCCTGCTTAAAGCTAATACATCAATAACATCGAGGCAGTATGAGGTTTTTGCCAATTTAACTTTAATAAACAATATTGTTGAGGTAATTGTATCCGACAGGGTAAACAGCTTGTCTTTAAAGCCTATGCAGCTAAACAACAACGAATCGGTTTTTTGCAGTTTTGTTTTAAAAAAACCTGTCGAATCTGATATTACGCCTGTACCCGTGCGTTGGTTTATTATATGTACATACGGTGTGTTTTGCAGGGAGTCGTCGCTGTAAATTACACCTGCCAGTCTTATTGTCAATGAATCAATTTGGCTAAAAACGGTTGATACCATTGTAAAAAAAATAGCACAAATAATAAATCGAATAATCAAATATCTAAAATCTGCCAATATGTTGCTTGTTAAGTAATAAAGTTGTTGTTTGTTGTAAACATTTTAAGTTTAAACCGTGAACATCGGTTGTAACTATTTGTTAAATGTCAATAAATTAAATGCATATTTGCAAAAGGCAGTTTGGTTTAACCAAACTTTAACATATGTAAACATTTTATTAAGAATTGAGTATGCAGAAAAAGCCCATAAAAACATATAAAAACCTCTATTTCGACTTAGACCGTACATTATGGGATTTTCAGTCGAATTCGGAACAGGTATTATTTGAGCTTATTAACAGGCTAATGCCCGAGCTTAAACCACGGTTTAAAGAGTTTTTAAAGGTTTATTATAAAATAAATGAAAAACTTTGGGTTGATTACCGCAATGGCGATTTGGCAAAAGAGGTTTTACGCACAAAAAGGTTTACTGATACCTTTTTATTATTGGGAATAGAAGCAAAGCAAGTGGCCGAAAAATTTAGCGATGGTTACATAAAAGAGAGCCCTTATAAAACAGGTTTGTTCCCTTTTGCCATTGAAACACTTGAGTACTTAAAAAGCAAAGGTTACCGTATGTTTTTGTTAACCAATGGTTTTTTAGAGGTGCAAACAATAAAAATTAGGGAAAGTAAATTAGAGCAATATTTTGAAAAAATGATAACCTCAGAAGATGCAGGATATCAAAAGCCCCACAGAAAAATATTTGAGTTTGCTTTAAAAACGGTAAATGCAAAAAAGGATGAAAGTATTATGATTGGCGACGATTTGGAAAATGATGTTTTTGGGGCAAAACGGTTTGGCATGGACACTGTTTTTTTTAATTCGGAGAGGGTTAAGCACAAAATGCAACCAACTTTTGAAATAAACAT
>CAYQPP010000469.1:0-1719 GCA_964419235.1 uncultured Bacteroidales bacterium | reverse complement strand
TTATACATTGTGCAGGGGTATCCTATCCATCTTCTTTAAAGAATCAATCTTTTGAACAGATTGGAGCAATGTTTAATACTAATTTTATTGCGGCAAGCGAGCTGTTGAGTGTTTTAACACAAAAAAAATATGCAGCCGAATTGCAAAGCATAATTTTTATTTCAAGTGCAGCATCAAAAATTGGCGAAAAAGGAAATGTAATATACAGTACAACAAAAGGCACAATTGACGGGTTTGTTAGGGCAATGGCAGTTGAGCTGGCGCCAAAAACCCGTGTTAATGCCGTTTTGCCCGGAATAGTCGATACCGAAATGTCATCAAATTATATAAATAATCCTGATATTGTTGATAAGTATCCGTTGGGCACTGGAAAAATTGAAGATATTGTAAATACTGTAACCTTTTTATTGAGCAACGACAGCAAATGGATTACAGGACAAAATATTGTTGTTGACGGCGGCAGGGTTTTATACTAAAATACTATTAAAATGAGGGCTCTTCTTAAAAATATCGATATCAAAGGGATTTTAACAATTGTTCCCGATAAGGTTATACCTTTTGAAGATGAAATTGAAAACTTTGATTTTACCGAAAAAAGTTCGCTAAAGCTTAAAAAAATGATGGGGCTTGGGCAGCGCCGTATTGTCGATGCCGATACCACCGGTGCCGATTTATGCGTATATGGGCTCGAACATTTAATAAAAACAGGGGAGCTCGATAAAGGCCGGATTGATGCTATTATTTACATTACCCAAACACCCGACCATTTTATCCCGCCAACAAGCAATTTAATACAGGGCAGGCTGGGACTTAATGACGATGTTATTTGTGTTGATATTAACCAAGGGTGTGCGGGATTCCTTTACGGGCTGTATCAGGCAAATATTATGTTGAGCCAACCCGAGATTAACACGGTGGTAATGCTAAACGCCGACACGGCCTCAAAACAAGTGTCGCCAAAAGACCGCAACTCAGCACCTCTCGCTGGCGATGCCTCGTCGGTAACACTTATTGAAAAGGCAAAAAATGACAACCCCGTGTTTTTTAATATAAAAATGGACGGCAGCAGGGGTGGAGCCTTACAAATTCCTGCCGGAGCTTACCGCATGCCATCCGACGAAAATACCCGAAAACTTAAGGAGGTTGGCGATGGTAACTGGCGCAGCCTTGAGCATATTACCATGGACGGTACGGCAATATTTAATTTTACAATGAAAGAGGTGCCCGAAATGATTGAGGATATCCTTAATTTTGCCAATACCGATAAAGATACAATCGACCACTTCTTTTTTCATCAGCCAAACCGGTTTATTTTACAACGGATAAAAGCCGTTATGAAAATTGATGACGAAAAGCTAAAAGATGATTTGGTAACCTATTACGGAAATACAAGCTCGGTAACAATTCCGAATGTTATAACCCATTATTACAAAAATGAGTTTAAAAAGCAAAGCTATAAATGCTGTATTGCTGCTTTTGGCGTTGGCTTGGCATGGAGTTCGGCTGTTATTGAAATGGGTGATTTTGCATTTTGCGATTTAATTGAATACCATAAATAGATGACAGATTCGTATATTCTTATAACCGGTGCTTCTTCTGATATCGGAACTGAGATAGCATTATCGCTGTCAAAGTCGTATAAGCTGGTTTTGTCTGACAATAATGAGCAGAGGCTTGCCGAAATTGTTCAAATGCTCGATAAAAGCAATAACCACAAAT
>CAYQPP010000468.1:0-1731 GCA_964419235.1 uncultured Bacteroidales bacterium | reverse complement strand
GCTTTCTACATGTTTAGCTCTGACTTAATTTTCGAGTATTGGCAGGATCAAAGCCACCGACCAATACCTTATCTCCTTAATTTCATTGCAACGGCGGAGTATCATTGCAACTAATTCTGAATTTATAGCACCTCCGGTTCGATGAGCCTCAGAATAGCGGCTTCCGGGAGATGTCTTGTTCCGGTTCCTAGAACCGGAGTCCGCCAAAGGCGGGTGCTCAGTGTACTAAACTTCGACTAAGCTGCAAGAGCAAAATTGTTTTCGCCAATTATAAAGTGTGTGCCTGAGTTTTACGGGTCAGTTTCACTACACCCGGCATGCTTACATACCACCTCGTCTTGCTGTCAAAACCATGTCAGCCCCAAATATTAAAGAACCTTGCCCAAATAATTTTATATTGCTGTTTTTATTCAGAAAGTGCGCAAAGATACAAATTCTGTTGTTTATCACATAGCCTTATCTTTTAAAATTACACTATTTTATTAATTTAGGGGGTTAATTTTTTGACACTACAACAATTACTAATTTAATATTTCTACTTCTGTTATGAATAAAAACTTTAAACTTGGGATAATAAAAGAGACAAAAAACCCGCCCGACAAACGTGTGCCTATTACTCCTGCACAAATTGATGTTATAAAAAAACAATTCCCCAATGTTGAGGTATATGTTGAGCCAAGCCCGCTTAGGTGCTATAACGACAATGAATATGAGTACTTAAATGTAACCATGAAAAATGATATATCAGATTGCGATATTTTAATGGGGGTTAAAGAGGTTAAAATTGATAAGCTGATACCTAATAAAACATACCTGTTTTTTTCGCATGTAGCTAAAAAACAGCCATATAACAGAGGCTTGCTTTGTGCCGTTCTTGAAAAAAACATAACATTAATTGATTATGAGTACCTAACTCGCCCTAACGGGATGCGGATAGTGGCTTTTGGGCGGTGGGCAGGAATTGTTGGGGCATATAACGCGCTGCGAGCCAGAGGTACGCGTACAAATAATTTTAACCTAAAACCGGCACACGAATGCCACGACATGGAGGAGATGTTTGCAGGGCTGAAAAAAATATCGCTTAAGCCTATAAAAATACTTATTACCGGTGGCGGGCGCGTGGCAAATGGCGCCTTAGAAACCTTAAATGTTTTGGGTTTGCGCAAGGTTACGCCCAAAGAGTTTTTAAACGAAACTTTTGACGAGCCTGTTGTTTGCCAAATTGAGCCCATGCACTATGCAAAGCGTAAAGACGGCCAACTTTTTGATATGCAGCATTTCTTTGGCAACCCCGGCGAATACGAATCAACTTTTAAACCATATACCAAAGCAGCCGATATTTTTATTGCTTGCCATTACTGGGATAATAAATCGCCAAAATTTATCGAAAAGCAAGATTACCTTGACAACGATTTTAAAATATCGGTAATTGCCGATGTTAGTTGCGATATTGACGGGCCCATTGCATCAACCCTGAGGGCATCGACAATTGCCGAGCCTTTTTATGGCTATAACCCAATAAAAGGCATTGAAGAACCTGCCTTTACAAACCCAACCAACATTACGGTTATGGCGGTTGACAACTTGCCCGGCGAGCTGCCTCGCGATGCTTCGCGCGATTTTGGAAAAGATTTGATTGAGCGTGTACTACCTTCCCTTTTTATAAACGACCAAGATGGGATAATTGAACGTGCCACAATTGCAAAAAATGGAAAATTGACACCAAAATAT
>CAYQPP010000467.1:0-1746 GCA_964419235.1 uncultured Bacteroidales bacterium | reverse complement strand
AAATCATCCAATCAAGACTTTGAGAACTAAATGGGCAACCTTATGTTATAATTATCTTTAAATCAACAACTCACACCGTAACCCTAAAAATTCAATGTAAACCCGAACTATTTTGTCAATTCTACAAAATATTTATAAAATAAAGGAATGGTTTCTATACCCTTATAAAAATTGAATAGCGGGTAATTTTCATTGGGCGAATGTATAGCATCTGATTCTAACCCAAAGCCCATTAGTACTGATTTAACCCCTAATATCTGTTCAAAATCGGAGATAATAGGTATGCTGCCGCCGCTGCGTACCGGAACGGGTTTTTTATTAAACGTGTCGGTATATGCTTTGTCGGCTGCAATATAAGCCGGCGTGTCGGTTGGGCAAACGTAGCCTTGTCCGCCGTGTAGGGGTTTAACTTCAACCTTAACGCTTTTTGGGGCAATATTTTCAAAGTGCTCTTTAAAAAGGGTCGATATTTTTTTATTGTCTTGGTTGGGTACTAAGCGGGTTGATATTTTTGCATGTGCCTGCGACGGTAAAACTGTTTTGGCTCCTTCGCCCGTATAGCCGCCCCATATTCCGCAAACGTCAAAACTTGGGCGAATGCCTGTGTGCTCTGATGGCGAATAGCCTTTTTCTCCGGCAAGCTCAGCCACATCAATAGCTTTTTTGTATTCGTATTCATTAAAAGGGGCTTTTGCCATTTCGGCTCTTTCGGCTTGCGAAACCTCTATTACATCATCGTAAAAGCCGGGGATAGTGATGTGTCCGTTATCATCAACCATTTGGGCAATCATTTTTGCCAGCACATTAATTGGGTTGGCTACTGCGCCGCCAAACAAACCCGAGTGCAGGTCGTGGTTTGGCCCCGTTACTGTAACCTCCCAGTACGACAATCCGCGTAAACCTGTTGTAATTGATGGTATGTCTTGTGCAATAAGTCCTGTGTCCGATACCAGAATAACATCTGATTTCAGCATTTCTTTATGCTCTTCGCAAAATTTTGGAAGGTTTGGCGAGCCAATCTCCTCTTCGCCTTCAATCATAAATTTTACATTGCACGGCAGTTGGTTGGTTTTAACCATAAATTCAAATGCTTTTATATGCATAAAGGCTTGCCCTTTGTCGTCGTCGGCGCCGCGTGCCCAAATTTTATCGTCTTTAACAACCGGCTCAAACGGCTCTGAATTCCACAAATCGACGGGGTCAACCGGCATTACGTCCATATGCCCGTAAACCAATACCGTGGGCAATGCTTTGTCAATAATTTTTTCGGCGTATGTAACCGGATTACCTTCTGTCTCATAAACTTCGGCTTTGTCGGCACCTGCTTTAAGCAACGACTCTTTTACATACTCAGCGGCACGGTACATGTCGGGTTTATGGTCGGCAATTGAACTGATTGACGGTATTCGTATATAACCGAACAGTTCATCCAAAAAACGCTGTTTGTTATTCTCAATATACTCTTTTAAATTTTCCATAATATTTTAAATTTTTAGCTGTAAATGCAATTTTTACGACAAATATAATCAATGTTTCCGATAAATTTAATAAGGCTACGGGTTAACAGAATAAGAAATTAAAAAGTACAGGCTTTATTGGCATTATTGCTCAAAAAGGTTGTGTTTGTAAGTTGTAAAATCTCAATATATTATCAAGACTGAATTTTTATATTGCCTTAAATCAACAATTCGCACCGCGACCCCGAAAAAACGGGACAAGCTTTGCGTATTTAAGGTATTGTATAAT
>CAYQPP010000466.1:0-1753 GCA_964419235.1 uncultured Bacteroidales bacterium | reverse complement strand
AAAAAACTTAACTATCCTTAACTTCTTAATGGTTTTAAATTTAGTATAATTGAATTGTTGAAAAATAATCATTGAGGAATTAAGGTGCATTGAAAAAACTTAACTATCCTTAACTTCTTAATGGTTTTAAATTTAGTATAATTGAATAATTAAAAAAAAACCATTGAAGAATTAAGGTACATTCTGAAAAACTTAACTATCCTTAACTTATTAATGGTTTAAAAACTAATAGAATATGAAAATAGTACTTCTTTACATCGATCCCGCCTCAACAAGCGCACTGCTATATATTATTATTGCACTGGTTGCCACTTTAGGTTTTGCCTTGCGCGGATTTTTCTACAAAGTAAAAAACCTTATACTCGGAAAAGGCTTTGTAAACAGCAACGACTTTGAAAACACCGATATTATTTTCTACTCGGAGGGAAAACAGTATTGGTCGGTCTTTTTACCTGTAATTGAAGCACTTGAGCAAAAAAAAGTTCATTGTGCATATTTAACGTCTGACAAAGACGACCCTGGTCTAAACCACAAATCGGAATTTTACGGAAGTAAATTTATTGGCAACCTAACAATGACATCGGTTTATTTAAACAAGCTTAAAGCAAAATTTGTAGGCATGACCACGCCGCAATTGGATGTGATGATGATTCGCCGCTCAAAAAATGTTGACCATTATGGACATATAGTACATGCCCCAATTGATATTTTTACCTACCGCAAATTTGCTTTTGACTACTTTGACTCGGTTTTTTGCTCGGGTCCACACCAAATAAAAGGCATCAAAAAACTTGAAGAAAAAAGGGAAACGCACAAAAAATTGTTGCTCGAAACAGGTTTGACCTATTACGACATTATGATTAATGAAGTTAAGGCATTTGCAAAACCCGAAAAAAAGAACAAGGTAGTTTTAGTTGCCCCAACATGGAAAGAGTACTCAATAATAAACAGGTTTGGTGCTGCATTTTTCGAAAACCTATTAAAAAACAGCACCTACGATATTATTTTGCGCCCCCACCCTCAAACATATGTAAGTTTCCCCGAGCTTATTAAAAATATTGAAACCCAATTTAAAAATGAGCCTCGCATTACAATTGACAGAAATCCGCTTGGGACAGAGAGCATGGCAAAAGCCGATTTAATGATTGGCGACCTTTCGGGCGTATTTTGGGACTTTGCATTTTTATACTCAAAGCCTATTTTATTGCTAAAAACCGAGTTTGACAGCATTGAAGGTTTTGAAGGCAGCGAACTTGACTACGAAATGTGGGAAATGCGCGAGCGCCCACGCCTTGGAAAAATATTTGACGAAAATGATATTGATAACATTAGCAATATTGTTAACGACTTATTGACAAACCCGCCAAGCATGCAACTCGAAGAGCTTAAAAACGAATCGGTTTATAACTTTGGAAAAGCAGGCGAAATTGCAGCAGAACAGATACTAAATATTATAAAAAACATATAGTTTAGCAATAAATACACAGAGAAGAGTATAAAAATTTAGTAAATTCTACTAAAGAATCCATATTATGGCAGACTATTTAAATAACAATCTATTAAACAATGAAATGAACAACCTCGCTGCAAGCAAACGAGGTATCAATTTTATATACAATACTGTGTTTCGCAGCAAGTTGCGGATAAAACCCACAAGTGTGGGATTCAAAAAAATAAATAATGAACATATTTGAGTTGATACTGTCGCCATTTATATTTATAATAAAACAACTGTTTTTGTTTGGTTACCAAA
>CAYQPP010000465.1:0-1769 GCA_964419235.1 uncultured Bacteroidales bacterium | reverse complement strand
TGTTATTGTTTTATTAGGCAACAAAGATGTAGGTTATTTTTTTAAAATCAAATAAAAAAACTAATAATATTCAATAACCGAAACTCAATATTCAGACTTTGAAATTATTATTTGTTTATCGTTTTCTATAGTTCTGTTCCCATTTCCATGCCGACAGAGTCATCTCATCAATTGTTTTTTCAGCTTTCCAGCCAAGTTCATTATTTCCAATGGTTGTGTCGGCCCAAATTTGTTCAATATCTCCTGCCCTGCGCCCAACAATTTTATAGTTCAATTTTTTGCCTGTTGAACGTTCAAACGATTTTATAACCTCAAGTACCGAAAAACCGTTTCCTGTACCTATGTTAAACATTTCATAATCGGTTTTATTCTTCCCTTTTATCATTCGTTCAATTGCCACAATATGAGCTTTTGCCAAATCAACCACATGAATATAGTCGCGTATGCAACTTCCGTCGGGTGTATTGTAATCGTTACCAAAAACGCTCAGTTGCTTGCGGATACCATAAGCAGTTTGTGTAATAAAAGGCATCAGGTTGGCAGGCACGCCAATAGGCAGCTCGCCAATAAGTCCTGAATGGTGCGCCCCAATCGGGTTAAAATAACGCAAGGCAATACCTTTAATTTTAACATTAGAGGCGATGGTATCCTTTAAAATATTCTCGTTAACCTGTTTGGTATATCCATAAGGCGATTCGGCAGGCTTAATGGGAGCATTTTCGGTAACAGGCAATTCATCGGGCTGCCCGTAAACCGTACACGACGATGAAAAAACAAAGTTTACGATACCATGTTTTTTCATTCCTTCCAACATATTTATCATGGTAACCAAATTATTGCGATAATAGTGCAATGGTATTTCAACCGACTCGCCAACCGCCTTGGCGGCCGCAAAATGTATTACCCCTGCTAAATCGGAATGTTCGGCAAAAAACCCATTAAGCCTCTCTTCATTCAATAAATCAAACTCATAAAAATCAGGCCTTACCCCTGTTATCTGCTCAATGCGGTCAATTACCGATGCTTCGGAGTTCGACAGGTTATCAATTATAATTACCTCATACCCCTGTTCTATCAACTCAACCGTTGTGTGCGAGCCTATATAGCCCGTTCCGCCTGTTACCAATATTTTTTGTTTGTTCATTGCTTAAATTGTCCTTTTATTTTTAATAAATACTTAATGGCCGTAAATATAATTATTTATCCTCAATATATTTTTTTACACAAAAACAGAGCCGCCTCTGAAAATTAAGGGAGAATATATGGAACCTCGAGGAATTCTTTTGATTAAAGCAGCTTTTAATGGTTTAAAAAAATAGTAATCTTTTGGTTATAAATCAGCCGTCTATCTATTTTATAATATAGTTTTTAGAATATGATTGCAAGGCTATATGCAGGCTACGGATAGAATCCCTGTCCAAGTTTTACTTTAAATTTTGTAGGTAAGATATATGATTATAAAGATTTTTCCATTTTTGCCCATAGTTTTTGACTAAGCTCGCGGGCTTTTTCTTTTATTTCAGACTCGTTAACAGTAATAACTTTGCGGTTTTTAACAATCAGCTTGCCATTTGATATTACGTGCTGCACATGCGATGCTTCAATACCATATAAAAAATGGTGTAAAAAATTCTCTTTCGAAAAGTGCGTTTGCGGCTGATAATCAAGTATTACCAAATTATTATCGCCATCGCCGACAAAACTATTTTTTTCAATATATTTATGTATATTCCTAAACCTCTGATATATTTCGGTATAGTCAATATCGT
>CAYQPP010000464.1:0-1779 GCA_964419235.1 uncultured Bacteroidales bacterium | reverse complement strand
TAAAACCTCTGTATCCTCTGTGCCTCTATGGTAAAAAATCTTGAGTATAATATCTTTATTTTATAAAAAACCGGCAGTTTTTATTCATACACAACATAAATCAATTCATTTAATTATATTTGCAGCAAATAATAAATTGCTAATTAAAACTGTTTGCCGTGCAAGAAAAAATACTAATCCTCGATTTTGGTTCACAATATACACAACTGATTGCCAGACGAGTACGTGAATTAAATGTTTATTGCGAAATACACCCCTACAATAAATTTGAATTAGACGAGTCAATAAAAGGAGTTATACTTTCGGGCAGCCCATTTTCTGTCCGCGATAAAAACGCCCTTATACCCGATTTATCAGAAATAAAAAATAAATTACCACTATTAGGCGTTTGTTACGGAGCACAGTTTTTAGCACACAACTATGGTGGCGAAGTGCTGCCGTCAAAACACAGGGAGTACGGCAGAGCAAACTTACAATACATAAATAAAGATAATATATTATTTAAAGGTGTTAGCGACAATTCGCAGGTATGGATGAGCCACGGCGACACCATTGCAAAACTGCCACCCAATTACAATATAATTGCCAGCACCGCCGACGTAAAAGTGGGCGCATTTGAAATTGAGGGCGAAACAGCTTTCGGTATCCAGTTTCACCCCGAGGTTTACCACAGTACCGACGGAAAAACTATTCTTAAAAACTTTGTGATTGGGGTTTGCAACTGCAAACAAAACTGGACTCCCGACTCATTTGTTGAAACAACAATAAAGGAGTTGCAGAAGAAACTTGGCAACGATAATGTTGTACTCGGACTCTCAGGAGGTGTTGACTCAACGGTTGCCGCAATTCTATTGCACAAAGCCATAGGAAAAAACCTTACTTGTATTTTTGTTGACAATGGATTGCTACGCAAAAATGAGTTTGCCCAAGTACTCGACTCATATAAGCATATGGGATTGAATGTTATTGGAGTTAACGCATCGCAACTTTTTTATAACGATTTAGCCGGCATTACCGAGCCCGAAGCAAAACGCAAAAGCATAGGCAAAAATTTTATCGAGGTTTTTGATGCCGAGGCAAAAAAAATAAAAAACGTAAAATGGTTGGCACAAGGCACCATATACCCCGACGTTATAGAGTCAATTTCGGTTAAAGGACCATCGGCAACCATAAAGTCGCACCACAATGTCGGCGGGTTGCCTGCCAAAATGAATCTGAAAATTGTTGAGCCTTTAAACCTACTTTTTAAAGATGAAGTACGCCGCGTGGGCAAAGCATTAAATATTGACCCGTTAATTTTAGGCCGGCACCCTTTTCCGGGCCCGGGTTTAGCAATCCGTATTTTAGGCGAAATAACCCCACAAAGAGTAAATGTACTGCAAGAAGCCGATGATATTTTTATTAGCGCATTAAAAGACGATGGCTTATACAACGATGTTTGGCAAGCCGGCGCAATGCTGTTAAATGTAAATTCGGTTGGCGTTATGGGCGATGAACGAACCTACGAAAATGTTTTGGCTTTGCGTGCCGTTGCATCTACCGACGGCATGACCGCCGACTGGGTTCACCTGCCATACGAATTCCTTGCAAAAGTGTCAAACAAAATCATTAATCAGGTAAGAGGGATAAACCGCGTTGTTTACGATATTAGCTCAAAACCACCTGCAACTATCGAGTGGGAATAGTAACTGATTAAATTGCACTACCGCTCTCTTTTGCAACTGCATAGAGGGCTATGTTACATGCAGGATAAATACAGAATTAAGTTCGAGATTGGAT
>CAYQPP010000463.1:0-1808 GCA_964419235.1 uncultured Bacteroidales bacterium | reverse complement strand
AATCAAGACTTTGAGGATTAAAAGGGGAACTCTAAAATTTTATATTTTAAGCTCTTGACTTTTTCAGCAAACCTTATTTAATAGTACCTGTAATCATGTTTTTTTGTTTGTTAAACAGATAAATCTTTGAATAAGCCGTGCTTTGTAAATCTCCCTCTTTTCCAATGAATGAAGCCGAGAGGGTATGCCCTAACAATAAATCGGCATTTTTGTTATAAAACTCTATTTGTTTAATATAACTGTTAAAACCTGTTTGCTCAATGTTGTTTTTGTATATATCTACTATTTTTTCGATGCGTGTTTTTCTTAAGTTGATATTGCCAACAGCTTTTTTATAAACATTATACATTAAAGGATTTGTAATTGTGAGCAACTCTTTTTGTGCTTTTTTAAGTTCGTTGGTGGCATTTTTTAATTGATTATTAAGGGATAGTATTTTTTCTTTATAAAGCGAGTCATATAGTCTTGACAAAATAACTGCGCTGTCTTTTGCATAAAATTCATTAAAAACACCAATTGATTTTATGTTAATAACCGTAATTTGATTATTTTGCAGTTCATAAACTGATATTATTTTATCGGTTTTATACTTGCAACTAAATAAAAAAGCAAATATTATTACAGAAAAAATCAATAAAACAGGTTTCATCTTTTGAATTTTAAAAGCACTCATTTGTATCAAAGATAATTATTATTTGTAAATTTATATTTTATCAATTAACATAAACCAAAAATGAAAGCACTTGTTATATCAGCAGCCATCCTGTTTCTGTTAAGCATTAACGGTTTTTCTCAACAAAATAGTGATTCTACACAAATGTGGAAAGTAACAACCGTTGACGGCAATAATTTTTTGGGTTTTATTGTTGAAGAGTCGGCGCAAGAGATTGTATTAAAAACATTCGGTTATCAACAAATTGTAATAAAAAGGGCAATAATAACTTCAATAACCGAAGTAAATACCTCAAAAAAAAAGGCAAAAAAAGCACTCGACAAAAATATTACAATTAACAGTGATACTTTGTGGAGGGTTGTAAATGCCGATGGATATGAATTTATCGGGGTTATTGAAAATGAGGATGATGGACACATTGAACTTTCGACAGAAAAATTTGGGGTAATCAATATTCAAAAATCATCGATAAAATCAATTACGCCGGTAAAAGGCGAGCAATATGTAAATGGCAATATATGGTTTTCCAACCCACAGTCGGCAAGGTATTTATGGGCGCCTAACGGGTATGGTTTAAAAAAAGGCGAAGGTTACTATCAAAATGTTTGGGTAATGTTTAATCAACTTAGCTATGGCTTTGCCGATTATTTTTCGGCAGGTATAGGTACTATGCCCCTGTTTTTGTTTAACGGTACAGCCACCCCTGTTTGGGTAACGCCAAAATTTTCAATACCAATAGTTAAAAACAAACTTAACGTTGGGGTTGGTGCAATGGCAGGTGTTATTGTTGGTGGCGAATCGGCTTTTGCTGTACCTTATGGAGTAATTACATACGGGGGCAAAAACTCGAATGTAACTTTTGGTATGGGCTATGGCTTTTTTGAAGGTGATAGTTTTGAGAAGCCTATTTATACATTGGCCGGCATTACAAGGGTTAGTAAAAGATCGTATTTATTGTCTGAAAACTATTATATAAAAACCGATGATGTTTCGTTAACAATGCTTTCTATTGGAGGAAGAACCGTTTGGAACAGGATATCATTAGATTACTGTTTGGTATTTCCTATTGAACCCGATATGGATTATTTAATAGCCATACCTTGGTTAAGTTTGGTTATACCTTTTAGTAAGTAAA
>CAYQPP010000462.1:0-1812 GCA_964419235.1 uncultured Bacteroidales bacterium | reverse complement strand
TAAAATAATACAAGAACAAAACAGATAATTCGAAGCCTTTTCCCATGCTTGTAGGGAAAATGTCCGACAGGACAAAGGGATAAAAAAGAAGTATTAAATGGTATTTAATCCCAAAAAAACAAGTCAATCGGGTAGCTGAGAAAGTAGTAAATTAAAGGGATGCAACCCACTTCAACTTTTGTGTAACTCGACAAGAAATCATACAACAAACGACTACTATTTTTACACTCACTAATAAAATAATAGTTGTGGGTTACGGGTTTAGCCTACTGATTGACAACAAAAAATATTTACAATTTGTTTTATATTGTTATATTGTTGAGCTATTTTTTATCGGCAAAAAAATCAAAAACGCCACATTAAACAACTATTATGCAACAAAAACTAAACTCCGATATTTTTTTGACAACATTCAATGAACTTGAGAAACATTTTAAAAATGAATTTTTTAAAGGCCATTGGAAAAGCTTTAAGCAGATGCTAAAAGAGGGCAGCAGGTTTAACCCAATAATTAAACAGTTTAAAGAAGACCTTTTTGAATTTACCGATTTAAGAAATGCCATTGTGCACAACAGAAGCAACCACTACAAGGTAATTGCAGAGCCTCACGATTTTGTTGTAGAGCAATTTGTCAGCATCAAAAACCAAATTATTGACCCAATACGCATGGATAAATTCTTTAAAAAAGTATATACCTGCAAACCAACCGACAAGGTATATTACCTGCTTGAATTAATTCATAATAACCTGATAAGCCAAATTCCTGTTATTGACAACAACAAGGTTATTGAGGTATTAAACGCAAACACTATTGCCTACTGGCTGGCGGCAAAAAAGAGGGCATCAACCGAATCAAGTTTGGTAAGTGAAGTTTTGGAGCACAAAGAGTTTAAGCACAATTTTAAGATAATACCGGCGCATACAACAGTGTTTCACGCAGCCGAGATTTTTAAGAACTCATATAAAAACCACCCCAAAAACAGGTATTACGACGCTTTGCTGATTACCCAAAACGGAAACGAAAACGAGAGTTTAAAAGGGTTGATAGTATTATCGGATATTGCAGGGTATTTGTAAATTTACCGAGATATTATCAATAACAAATAAAGCTATATAACTTTGACACAACAATCTATTGCTAAGGGTTAAATTTATAAGTAAGTGTAACACCTGAGCCATATGGACTTGAAAAACCACCAATATCAATATTTCGTTTTTTATCGGGTGAGTGGTATTTGGCAAAAACAATAGCATCAATAATATTAATTAAATATACGGTTAGGGCTGCATTTACAAACTGATCACGTTGTTTGTAGGCCTTTTCATAATCACTCCATGCATTATCGACTTGTGCCCTGCTTACTTCAATATTTCTTGCATCTGTTTCATTTTTATACGAATCTTGTGCTTGGGTATATGTATCTCCCAACTTTTTTGCTTGCAAATTAAAATAAATAGCCGCACCTGCAAGTCCTAAAGTAGATGTCATAAATGCTGCGCCTGCAATATTGCGTTGAGAGTAGAATTGCCCTAAACCGGGCACAAGTGCCGAATAAAACCCTGCCCGGGCGTTTGCAACACTCTTTATTCCTAAATCTCGATCATAATCAACTATTTTATTATCAGAAATAATAAGCGATGTTTTTCTTGTGTTATAACCTTTGCTTGATATATAAAGCTTATATGAGCCTGTTGGCAACTCTTGGGTTTTATTTCCTTTCCATTTATATGTGCTACCGTCTTCATGCACTAAAACTACTTTTGCATTGATCGGCTCAATAGCCAACGATACTTTACCACTTTGTTTAACAA
>CAYQPP010000461.1:0-1820 GCA_964419235.1 uncultured Bacteroidales bacterium | reverse complement strand
CTATACCCATAAAAGAGGCAACCGTTTACGAAATGGTACTAACCACAGGCAAGGTTACAACTATTGTTGAAGACTACGAAGTACCTACACAATGGGTGGTTATTACCAGCCATCCATCAGGGGCAAGTATTTTTATTAACGATGTAAATAAAGGGCTTACACCTTTTCAGCAAGAGATGGCTGAGGGAGAATACACTTACCGCATTGAGTATCCCATGTATCATAACGAGGTAGGGATATTAAATTTGGTGGCTGCCGAAGGTAAAAAGGCTATGGATATAAAACTGAAACCCAACTTTGGAAATATACACGTAACATCGCAGCCCGAGACAGGCGCAACGGTTTTTTTAGACGAACAACCCACAGGTAAAACAACACCTTGTACCTTAGAGAAGATAAAAAGCGGACAGCATACAATAAGGTTGCAGCGCGAATGGTATCAGCCTATATCAAAACGTGTTACGGCAAACGATACCCAAACAGTAGAACTGCCTGTAACCATGCTGCCAAATTTTGGCGATGTAAAAATTACAGATCAAAACAAAGCAGGTATTTACATTGACGGCACATACAAAGCAAACGGTTATTGGGAGGGGCGCTTAATTGCCGGTTTCCATACATTTGAGGCAAAAAAAGACAAATACCACCCCGACAAATCAAAAATTGAGATAACAGCAGGCGAAGTCAAAGAGTTAAGCCTTTACACACAACCCATGCTTGGCAAAGTAAAAATAATTACCAACCCGTTTGAAGCAACCATAAAAATTGCCGGTAAAGAGATGGGCAAAACGCCTATTACAATTGATAAACTATTGATAGGTAGTTACACCGTTGAACTCTCAAAACTGGGATTTACCACAATAAGCAAAACCATTGAGATAAAAGAGAATGAAATATTTGAAATTAAGACAGATTTACATAAAGGCGCCGATATTAGTTTTACTACCCAACCCAAAGGCGTAACTATTATTATTGATGATAAAAAAATGGGGACAACACCATGTAAAATCGCACTTGAACAAGGCAAATACAAAATAAAATATGAAAAAAACAACTACAATACCATTGAAAAAAACATAACTATTGACAGATACACAAAAATCCAAAGCGAAACCCTTACCGGAAAAATGGTAACAGCAACTATAAACTCAACACCTAAAGGAGCTAAAATTTATTTAGCCCAAAGACTTAAAGGAAAAACTAATTTTACATTTCCTATAACCGCAGGCGAGTATAAACTTAAAATAATACGTAAAGGATTTAAACCTTATGAAAAAGACTTTGATTTTTCTGAAAAACAGAAAATTGATTTAAACCTTGAGCCGGCACAACACCGCAGTAAAGGGTTGGCAATACTGTATAGTGCCTTAATGCCCGGCGTAGGACAAACTTACCTTAACCGTGGTGGTGCTGCATGGCTTACAGGTATTGCAACTTACGGTTTGCTTGGTGCAGCAATAATGCAAAACAATGCAGCTGTTGACGCTTACGAAAATTACAAAACAGAAGGGGGTGCAAGCAAAAAAAATGATTACTTAACAGATGCTGAAACAAAATACAACCAATCGCAAATACTGCTATATACCGCTGCCGGAACATGGCTGGCAAACATGGTTTGGGTTGCCCTGATGCCGCCCGACAATAAACGCTTTAAAAACATAAAACCAATGGTGGGCTATAACCCTAATAATAAAATATTAAATTATGGAATTACGATGAGAATCAGGAATTAAAAAATGGTATTTTGAATTGGAAAACAAAAAATAATAATTAAAAACAAAACCTACCCACGAGCTAACATCCCCCTTTGGAACAAGGGG
>CAYQPP010000460.1:0-1861 GCA_964419235.1 uncultured Bacteroidales bacterium | reverse complement strand
TTTTGTTAACAAAAATGCTTCCCTTTTTTAAAGATGACATTTTGTCAATTTTTTTTATTTAACCCCTTTATCAATCAGCAATTGTTGGTTAGGGGAGAATATATAGAACCCCGAGGCAAAGCCTCAAGGAATTTTAATTAAAACCTTTTTTACCCTATTTTGTTTCAATAATAGAAAATTTGCCCGATAAAACTAAAATTCATTGTAAAAACTTAGGGTACAATTATGAAAATAGTTATTTTTAGCCGCATTTATTTTTACGGTTTTTCCAAGAATTATTAATTGTTAAAAAATTATAGATAAAACAACCCATAGCTGAGATAATAATTGAAGCACACATTAATATGATTATAACTGTCTATCAAACAGCAAACTATAAAACTATAAACACATGAAAAATCAGCTTTCAATTCCCGAATGTAGAGACTGTGTAGTAGCATGCAAGTGTTTTTTTTCTTCACTGTCGCAAGAGGAGTTGGAACGTTTGACATATGATAAGAGTTGTAATGTTTACAAAAAAGGCTCCACTATTTTTCATGAAGGAAATAGAATACACCACTTTTATTGTATTTACTCGGGAATTGTAAAAATGTACAAAACCGGCATTGAGGGAAAAGACCAAATTGTATCGTTTGCAAAAGGGGGCGATATAATCGGTTACAGATCGGTTTTAAGTAAAGAGCCCGCCTGTACCACTGCTAAAGCAATTGAAGATGTTGTTTTGTGCGCCATACCTAAAGAAAATATGGTTGAGCTGATTGAACACAACACAAAATTTTCGATGGAGCTTATGCAGCTGGCCTGTAAAGAGCTGGGCGATGCCAACCAATTTTTAACGGATATTGCACAAAAGTCAGTCCGCGAGCGCTTGGCCGAGGTGCTTATACAGTTAAAAGAGGCTTTTAGCGTTGACCAAGACGGGTATTTAAAAATATCGCTTACCAGAGAGGAGTTGGCAAATCTTGTTGGTACTGCTACCGAATCGGTTATTAGGCTGCTTTCGGAATTTAAAGTTGATAAATATATTGAATTAAGCGGCCGCAAAATAAGGGTGCTAAACGAAGAGAAGCTTCGTAAAATAAGTAATTATTATTGATACTAAAAATAGCATCTGGAAAATTAAAGTTAATTAACAATAATCAAGGCTCTACTTTTTAAACACACCCCTTTTTTATTTTGTTGCCCTTACATATTTTTCAATAATAATTTGGTTTATGTCAAGCTCAGTAATTTCTTCTATTCCTTTTGTAGTTAAAGTATCGCCATTTATTGAGTATTCAAATTCAAATGTGTTGTTTTCCCATTCTCTGGTATTGCAGTACTCTAAATGTTCAATATATTTCCCCTCTTTTAAATAGTATTTGCCCCCTCCCGACTCAAAATTTGCATTGCTATCTTTTCCGTTCTTCAAATCGTGCTTTAAAAATGCAAAATGCGATTTATTGATTATTTTAATCATCTCCTGATTTTTTGTATAATCGGTAAAAACCGTATCATCTCCTTCTATTATCATTCCTGAAATCAATTTCCATGTTCCAATTATTGACGGAGTATTGGTTGTACTACTATCATTTTTTTTGTTGATTGTACAGGAGCTTAATAGAATGATAACTGCAATTGTTAAACTCGAAAATAAAACCGTTTTTTTCATGTGTTTATAATTTTATAGTTAAGATTAGTTAGTATATAAAAAGCAAGCTGTTTCGAAATACAGGTTTTTTAAAAAATTGAATAATCTAACTTTGCTTCAATTTTTGTTGATTTAATAATTCAAAATACTCCTGTTTTATGTTATTTATATTGTTCGTATCGCTGAATTCAAAGGTATAATTATAATACTATAAAATTAAGAAATTTTAAT
>CAYQPP010000459.1:0-1862 GCA_964419235.1 uncultured Bacteroidales bacterium | reverse complement strand
AAAAAAAGCCCTGAAAGGGCGTAGTCATTAACATAGGGCATCGCCCTATGTAATTACGTAGTAATTAATTAGCCCTGAAAGGGCATAAGCAAAATTTAGTAAACTGAAACAGACGAGCATAAAATATAACAATTTTTTAAAAACATCTGCGACCTCTGCGGTTAAAAAAAAGACAGTTACCTCAATTTTATAAATTCAACATATGGGTCAACACCTAAAAAGCTTTCGTTTGAATTTGTTTCAACAAAATAGTCAGGTTCTAAAGTGTTAATGTTATTATCCTGCAAAAGGGTAAAATATTTTGTTGAATACTTTATTGTAAGTTTTGTGTTTGGTAAAAGCATCTCTTTAAGTTCGCCATAACTATTTGGTTTTCCGCCTGTTGGCTCGCCCACTAAAATTGCACCCAATTCATTTTTTAGCTGTATGGCATTTTTCACACCCGACGAAAAAGTTTTACAGCCAATACAAGCATATATTTTCCCTGTTAATTCTTTATGCAATTTCAGTTCTTCAATTAAAGGGGTTATTATTAGTGAATTACCACCGCTATTTAAACGAATATCAATAATAAATTTTTCTATTTCTTGGTTTTCCAACTCGTCAAAAAGGTTTTTGATAAAATCTAAAAATGAGTAATCGGGCATGTCAATACATCTGTTATATTGAAGGTAAACTATATTGTTGTCAACAATTTTATACCAGTAATTACTATCGTTTTTTGTTAAATATAAAGGTTTGTTGTTAGGTTGATAGCAACTGTAATAAGTAGCAGAATTGTTTGAACCTCTTATTAATACATCATCACCATTTTCAAAATTAAGATGATATGAATTTCTGCTATCAGTTATTTTCATGGCTTCAAGGAGTTCGTAGAGCCTTAGCATAGCAGGAAAAGCACTTTTAACAAAATAGCTGTTGTCGTGTGGTATTATTGTGGCAATTGAATCTCTAATCATATCTATTGGCACGTTGTTAATTGCTACAACTTTCTGTTTTAAATATTGTTTTCCCGCTTCAATAATTTCGGTAATATAAACACCATCGTCAAATATTTCAAACTTAACAGGTGCCATTTTAAACCGGATTATATTTTTTTCGGTGTGTAAGCCTGTATGTGAATCTCCAATATTTGCAAAAATCTTCATTAAGCCACAAATAATATCATTTTCTTTAAAATGCGGCACTTTTTTTATTAGGTTTTCAATTTCAGAATTAAATTCTTGTTCGGTAATTTTTGCAAATAGGTTTATATGTTTATCAGGCAGCTCTTTTTTTATAAACTCAATATCTTCTATCCACGGACTTTTGACTGCCGGTTGAATCTTTTTTTTTGTACAGCTTACAAATAATGCTGCAATTAGTAGTATAATTATCTGTTTCATGTTTGTAATTTTGTAGTTTAACCTTTCATAAATATGGTTGTTACTTAGTTTAGTTTTTAAATTTCATTGTTAACAACTCTATTTTAATAATTAGCACTTCAATTTATATCTTTACATTTGTAAAGTAAAACAGAGAATGGCTCTACTGAGGAGCAACCAATCAAGTGATAACTTTACCATTCGAAAATGAGAGGGGAATGAGTTTTACTTTTCCTCCTTTTTTCAAGTTTAAAGATATAAACATTTTTGATTGTTCATTCCTAAAAAAAACTTTCTTAGCCTTAGTTTAATTTTTTCACTTTCACTGGCAATTTTAACAACCTCTATATAATAGTCTTATTCCAATTGCTTTTTACCAAGAGCCTGTTTTCATCTATTAGTTTTACTTTTTCTCGTTTAAATGATTCACTAAATATTCTTCTTTGTCTTTTCATAACATTTAATTTAGTACTTTTAAACTAAACTTAGTGTAAACCT
>CAYQPP010000458.1:0-1869 GCA_964419235.1 uncultured Bacteroidales bacterium | reverse complement strand
CCTGTAAATTTATATCAATAACATAAGCTCTTTAATAAGCAGTGTCATTTTTGGCTCAACCGATTCGGCAACGCTTTGCACGGCATTGTGGGTTGTTCCGTTAACATCATCGGTAGGTTTATCGGTATTTGTGATTACCGACATGCCAAAACATTTTATGCCCATGTGGTTTGCCACAATTACCTCCGGCACTGTTGACATTCCGGTAGCATCGGCACCCCAAATCCTAAACATTTTATACTCGGCGGGAGTTTCCAATGTTGGACCGCTACTACCAATATAAACACCTTCGCGTAACGAAATATCATGTTTTTTTGCAATATCCTTGGCTTTTGAAATTAGCTCTCTATCGTAGGTTTTGCTCATATCGGGAAACCGCGGGCCCAATTTGTTGTTGTTTGCCCCAACTAACGGGTTAACCGGAAAATGGTTAATATGGTCGCGTATAAGCATTATGTCGCCAACATTATATTCGGGGTTCATGCCGCCGGCAGCATTTGAAACAAAAAGGAATTTTATGCCGAGATAATTCAAAACCCTTATGGGGAAAGTAACCTCATCCATGCCATACCCTTCATAATAATGAAAACGTCCCTGCATGGCAACTACTTTTTTACATCCAAGCGTGCCTATAATCAACCTCCCTTTATGCCCTTCAACGGTTGAAACCGGAAAATCAGGAATATCCTTATAAGGTATTATCTTATCGGCTTCAATTTTATCGCCTAAACCACCCAAACCGCTACCAAGCACAATGCCAACTTCTGGTTTATAATTTAACCCTTCAAGTATAAAATCTGCCGTTTTTTTAAATTTTTCAATCATCACTTATTATATTTTATTATTGTAAATTTTTTACTATTGTATTTTTACTAATAGCGTACTAAGGTATAAATTATTATATATTTAGTAGAATATTATTTGGTTAAATTATAAAGAAATTAATTAGCTTTGACCCTTATTTTTTGGCTATGCAAAAAGTCTTTTTATTAATTTTATTATCAATAGTATCGTTGGGTATAAAAGCTCAGTTTTCGGTGGGGGTACGCCAAGGGTATGGTGCGCACGGTGTTTACCTTGAGCCTCCGTCAATTGAAAAATACCAAACACCCTATTTGCTTTCTAATACGGGGTTGGTTGTGGTTTTTAACAATAAAAACAATGCAGGGTTGCAAATGGAAATTAATTATGCAAAAAAAGGCTGGCAAGAGGAGGACACAACTGTTCAGGGTTCATATTTTAAGCGTACCATCAATTATTTAGAAATGCCCTTTTTTAGCCATTGGGAAATTGGTTATGGCAAGGTTAGGCTACTGATTTTTGCCGGTCCGTATTTTGCTTTTAAGCTTAGCGAATCAACCGATTCGGCAAATTTTTCTCATATATGGAACGAATACCACTTATATAAACATTACGAACAAGAGGTAAAAAATTTTGATTTTGGAATTAAAGCAGGACTTGGCATTAAGTATAATATTACAAGCCGGATTGGTATTTTTATTGATGCACGATATGATATTCAAATTGCAGGGGGGAGCGACATTTTTATTGACAGGCCAAACGGAATTCAAGCAAGCAGGCTAAAAGAGATTGGAGGCACATTTGGTATTGTTTGGCATATTATCCCTCAAGAGCTAAAAGACATAAAAAAAGGTTATATACCTAAGGAAGATTTATTTGAAGATTAATAGTGCTATAAAATCAGAAAGGCTAAAGGTTATATAACCTTTAGCCTATGCTGAACTTAGCCCAAATATAAAAAAACCTACTCTACTTATTTATTAACTACTACTACTTTCATTAATTCTTAAACAAATATACACTAATATCAAATGCTTTTAACTTTTATAGGTTAGCAAAAGGTTAACA
>CAYQPP010000457.1:0-1871 GCA_964419235.1 uncultured Bacteroidales bacterium | reverse complement strand
GGCTTTGATCCTGCCAATACTCGAAAATTAAGTCAGAGCTAAACATGTAGAAAGCATATGGTCTCCTTGTTTGGACCCGGGTTCGAATCCCGGCAGCTCCACAAAGTAATGAAAAAGAAGGATCAATTTACCGTAAAAGATTCAGTTGAAAACTCTGAAATAATTAATATCACACTAAGAGACTATGAAGCTGAAGCAAAAGGAATACTAAACAACTTTGCTCAACTTCGAATTTTTCCCACTTTTTCAAAGTTCAACCACAAATTTGGAAGAAAAATATCTAAAGATAGTTTTTACAACTATGCTGAAGATTACATTCTCAACAATAGTGAGTTTAGGAATTGGGGTATTATGTAAAATAATAAAAACCAATTATCTTAAAGTAAATGCAAATCCAAAGGTGTGCAGGCTATATTTTTGAATTGTATATTGATAGTTTAAAACAAAGAACCCTAATTTTAAGCGGGCACCTGCCTGAAAATTGAAGTTTGTGGCTTTGGCCTCAATAGTTAAAGGGTCGGCTTCGGAAGTATTAACCTCACCATTGGGGTGTGCTGTTGAAAATTCAATAATTGGGAAGTTGCCTTCAAAACCGCCTTTAAATTTTGAGGAGTTAAATCCTAAACCTATATATGGTTGAAAAATGGGGATATTGGCTCCAACCAAAAGGGTTCCTGTAAACGATGACATTCCGATATTAAGTTTTTGGTTATCCCATGTTGTTGATGGTAAACTCGATGGCATTCCAAACCTATCAGGGTCAAAGCGTAAATCGGCTCCTGAAAAACCCGAATAGAATTTTGAGTAGGTAAACAACCCTGATATTTGTAAAAACGGCACTTTTGCAATAACAGGTATCCATTGTTTAATATCGTGTTTTACACCAAAACCCCACATGCCTGTTTTTTCTAAACCAAAATCAACATTATCGGGTATTGCCCTGTTAACCGAGCTGCTCATGTCGGGAATAAACCGCACAATAAGTTCGGTGCCTTTAGGCAAGCCTATTCCTGCCTGAATTGCTGCTATGCCACCTGTGCTTATGCCAAGGCCTTTAAATGCCTCAAATGAAAAATCAGGAATTAAAGCATTGTTAAATTCCTTTCTGATATTTGGTGGAGATATATCATCATCGGCACTAATTGTTGGGGCATCAGTTCCGGCAGGTGTAAAAGTGTATCCGGGCATATTTATGCTGTTTGTATTAAAAGTTTTGTCGCTTCCGGGAACGGTAACAATTGATGCGCTAAAAGTTATATCAAACCCTAAAGTGCTGTGAACTTTAGCGGTATGTGTCCACCCTCCGCTCATGCTTACAGCCATAGCTTTGGCAAAAGGCTCCATATATGCCGATACATAAGGGTCAATCTCTCCCATTCTAAAATATTCCGATTCTTGAGCAAACAGGCTTTTGTTATTTGCCGTTATTAAGGCCGATGCAACTAATGCAAGTGTAATAATTTTTTTCATGGCGTTATTATTAAATAGTTATTAATTAAAACCAAAAATAGTGAAAATACTTGTAAAATGTATCAAATAATTTTGATATCATTAAAATTATTTCAATGTTTTTTATGTTTTATTTTAATATCTTAAGTCTGCGAGTTACGGTGTGAGTTATTGATTTAAAGATATTTATAATAATAAAACGTGAGACTTTAAAAAAGAACTTACGCCGTGATTATCAAGTATTTAACTCTAACAGTTGCGGAATTAATGCAATATTAAACCATCTCCTTTGAGGGTAGTATCTAATTGGCTATGCCTAAAAATTATTAATTTTAATGCATGAATAATTGAGGTTAAAATAGCATTCTCTTTTTTTACGTTTAAGAACGAATCAACATTTAACTAAGCATTATTTACTATAT
>CAYQPP010000456.1:0-1880 GCA_964419235.1 uncultured Bacteroidales bacterium | reverse complement strand
CACTTTAAAAATTGCTATTTTTGGGTATTCGTGCCTAAGTTCTTGGTTATCAATATTTCCGTAAACCGCACGTACGGGCTTTTCCATTTTTAACTTATCCAAAACCAATATATCGCCTATGTCGCCTGCATGCCAAATTTCGTCAACATGCTTAAAAAAACCAAGCATATTTGCGTCAATATGCCCATGCGTGTCCGACAGCAATCCAATTTTTACCATAACCAAATATCAGCATTTTATGGTATATAAATGTAAATTATTCTATAAAACACTAATTATTCATTACTAATTATTAATTGATTTAGTATTCTTGCTATATTTGCCAATCCCAAAAATTTAGTTATGCAAGTTTTTTATACACCTGAGATTAAAAAAATAACATATCAGTTAACCGAAGAGGAATCGAAACACGCCATTAAAGTCTTAAGACTTAAAGTTGGCGACGAAATATGTATGATTGACGGAAAAGGCGGAATGTATTTTGGCATTATCGACGAACCCGATTCAAAAAAATGTGTTATCAGGGTAATTGAAAAAATTGAGCAATACAACCGAAGAAACTATTATCTGCACATTGCCATTGCCCCAACAAAAAATATTGAAAGGTTTGAATGGTTTCTTGAAAAAGCCACCGAAATTGGTATTGACGAAATAACCCCACTCCTATGCCAACGCAGCGAGCGAAAGGTTATTAAAACCGAGAGGCTCGAAAAAATCATACTATCGGCAATGAAACAGTCAAAAAGGGCATATAAACCGCTGTTTAACAAACTTACAAGCTTTTCAAACTTTATCAGCAATAAAATTGATGGTAGCGTATTTATTGCCCATTGCGAAGATGTTTCAAAGCCTTCATTAAAATCACAAGTTGCACAATCTCAAAAAATAACTATACTTATAGGTCCCGAAGGCGATTTTTCGATTGACGAGATTGAACAGGCAAAAAGCAAAGGATACCAAGAGGTACACCTCGGAAAATCGCGGCTAAGGACAGAGACTGCCGGAATTGTTGCCTGCCATACCGTTAATTTATTATTAGACGAGCAACCTGCAGCAAACACAAATACCGAAACCGTTAAATAGATTATCGTATATTTACGCCTAATGTCAAGTAAAATTGCAAAATACTTTCACATGAATAAATTCATTCTAATTATTATATCAACCTGTTTATTATTTACAATAAACACCATTGCCCAACCTGTTAAAATAGGTTTGCTAAAATATGGCGGCGGCGGCGATTGGTACGCAAATCCTACATCGTTGCCAAACCTTATAAAATTCTGCAATAAAAATATAAATACAAATATAAACCCACAACCGCCAACTATCGAGGTAGGCAGCAATGAGCTGTTTAATGTGCCGTTTGTACATATGACAGGGCATGGCAATGTGCTATTTACCGATGCCGATGTAAAAAACTTGCGGCTCTACCTTGAATCGGGAGGGTTTTTGCATATTGATGATAATTATGGGTTGGATAAATATGTCCGCCGCGAGATGAAAAAGGTTTTTCCCGAGCTAAAATTTATTGAACTGCCGTTTAATCATGCTATTTACCACAAAGTGTATGACTTTAAAGAAGGTTTGCCGAAAATACACGAGCACGATATGAAACCGCCTCAAGGATTTGGTTTGATTTACAAAGGCAGGCTGGTATGCTTTTACACTTATGAATGCGATTTGGGCGACGGGTGGGAAGACCCAGAAGTACATCACGACTCGGAAGAAACAAGGCAAAATGCCCTAAAAATGGGAGCTAATATTATTGGTTTTGTTTTTGGCGGTGATTAGGTTTTAGACTTTAGATATTAGACTTTAGATATTAGACTTGAGATGTTAGACTTGAGATGTTAGACTTGAGATGTTAGACTTGAGAT
>CAYQPP010000455.1:0-1886 GCA_964419235.1 uncultured Bacteroidales bacterium | reverse complement strand
AAGGCATTTCAATAGCAAATATTGCCACGCTAAACCGCGAATATTTAATGGCAAACATTAAAGAGTAAAAACATGACAAGCAATATAAACAAAGCCTGCCCAAATTGTTTGGGCAGGCTTTGTTTTATACAAAAGGTTAAAATTAATTTGTTTAACCTTTAAATCAGTAACCGTTAAACATTTGATAATCACGGCATGAATCCTTTTTTTAAGACTCTCTCTTTATTATTGTAATTGTCTTAAAATCAACAACTCACGCCGGGCATTGTTGACTTAAGGTTAAATAAAAAGCAAAACTCTAATATTTACCGCTTTACCCACTTCCCCCTATCCAAAACCTCTCCGTTTTTGCGCAGCTCGTAAATATACAAGCCGTTTGGCAGGCACTCGGTTGTTATTGTTGTTTGTGCGGCGTTTGCCCGTTTTGACAATACCTTTTTGCCCGAAATATTGTATAGGCTGAATATTGCGGTTTTGTTGTTGCACGGCAGTTGCAAGTTTATCTCATTATTGCCGGGGTTGGGGTAAAGGCTCATGTGGCTTTGCCGCAAAGCGGTTTTGGCAATATCGGTTGAGGTGTAGTTGCCAAGCGAATCGACTTTAAGCAGGTATATTAAATCATCCATTCTGTCAGGCACATCAGGATTATAGCGGACGCCTGCAACAATGCAGCCGCCGTCGGAAGTTGCAATTAAATAAAATAAAAAATTATAACCATTATTTATATTGTATAATTTATCCCATTTTACACTAAAATCGTTATTAACCCTTATTATGCGAATGCTGTTGTTGTGGAGGTAATAATTTGACGTACCCGAAAAATTAGTATTTGCAGCTATGTAAAAGCTGTTGCCCGATGTGTCAAAACTATTATACCATGGGTACATCTCATGTGGGGCGGTAACGGCAAACCTCTTCTCTTCAATAATGTCTTTGCCCATTTTTGTGCGGCAAAGCCCCATTTCATAAAAATCGGTATTATAATTATGAGGTATGCTAATAATTATAATAGAATCGTTTTCCCATATTGGATCAAGCATTATATGATAGTGATTGTTATTTAAAAGAAAAGAGTCAACAACCATTAAGTTGCTATCTAATCCGTAACGCCAACTATCATCAAAAAACAGATAACCCGAACCTTGATTTGTTGTAATGGCAGCATAATCTGCGTCGTGACTATAAATGCAATTGCTGTTTACCAACTCTCCCGATTTATTGTATTTTGTAAAATAGTAGCCGCTTTTGTTTGACCTGACAGCAAGTTGAAATACTATGCTTTTATCACTATTTACATAAATATCTGTATTAAAATACACTATTTTATCAAGGCGGGTTTCGGTAATATATTCGGTAGTATATGTTACCTCTAAGTTGCCTGTAAGCTGATAATAAACAATTTTTACAGCCGAATCGGGGCCTTCGGCAGCAATACCCAAAGCTCCATAGGTGGTATCGTTTATTATCCACAGTTTTGAGATATAATGGGAATAATAATCGCGGTATTTCACATTTTTAATAATTTCGCATTTTTTATTTAGCTCAATTATATTTGATTCGTACTCAAGATGTTGACCTTTGGAAAAAACCGCCGACATTAAAAAGCCATTTTTTGTTTCAACCAAATTCATAGGGTAAACTGACGCATCAAGGTCTATTATTTTTTCAAATGTTTGTGAGTTTGCAAACAATGGCATCAATAGTAAAATAAAGAGTGCTTTTTTCATTTTATGAATGTTTTTTACATGACTAATTAGTATAATACCAATATTTACCGCTTTACCCACTTTCCCCTATCTAAAACCACCCCGTTTTTGCGCAGCTCGTAAATATACAAACCAGTTGGCAGTTGCCCTGTTGTTATTGTTGTTTGTATGGCGTTTGCC
>CAYQPP010000454.1:0-1899 GCA_964419235.1 uncultured Bacteroidales bacterium | reverse complement strand
TTTTTAATTCGGAGAGGGTTAAGCACAAAATGCAACCAACTTTTGAAATAAACATACTAAACGAGCTAAAGCGGTTTTTGTAATAATAAATTATTGGAATAAAATGTCCACCCAACGCTTCGAGGTGCAAGCACGCTCGAAGGTTTTTTCAAAGTGTCAGCAAGACCTTTGAGCGTCGCAACATGCGGTTATATAGTCCTCCCGAAACAAGTTATGGTTTATTTTATAAAGTACTGTTGTTTAATGCTTTATTATTTACACTGTTAATAAAATATTATAATCAGGCAATCTATTATTAAGTAAAATGTTTACTATTGTGGTTGGTATCACTTAATTTGTTACTTTTGTATTTACAAAATAATTATTGTAGTGTACAATTGTAATTTTTGTTTCAATAAAATTTAAAAATTAAAAACAGGAAATAATTTATGGGTAGGTCGCAAGAAACATTTAACAAAAAGGAAGTTAGAAGCAAGAAAGAGAAAAAGAGAAAAGACAAGGAGAAAAAACGGCTGGCAAGAAAAGAGGGCGAAAAAGGCAGCCTTGACGATATGATTGCTTATGTAGATGAGAATGGAATGATAACATCTACACCACCCGACCCATCAAAAAAGAGCGATGTTAAATTAGAGGATATTGAGATTGGGATACCCGCCCGCGATAATTCGATAAAGGAAGACCCTATAAGAAAAGGCGTTGTGTCATTTTTTAACGATGCAAAAGGTTATGGTTTTATTAGGGACACCGAAACCAAAGAGAGTGTATTTGTACACATAAACAATGCTATTGATGAAATTAAGGAGGGAAACCTTGTAACCTACGAAGTTGAGATGGGGCAAAAAGGGCCTACTGCCGTTCAGGTAAAACTCTCTAAATAGTACCTGCCTATAAAGTCAAGAGTTTGAGATAGGAAATCGACGTTTTGTGATAGTTTTTAAACATGCTTTAGCTTAAATATGCAAGCTGCGGTGCGGGTTGTTGATTTAAGATATGCTTTAGTCAAATATCGTGATATTATGAGAATAACACCATGCTTTAGCTTGGTATATTGTGGTGTAATCTACTCATGTGCCCCAAATTCTCAATAAATTTGGGTGCTAATCTAATGTGCAATTGTTAATGCATCACAATATTTGGCTAAAACATAATTTAAGACAATTCTAATTGTTTAAAAAATTCCCATAAAACAATACCTACGCTTACCGAAATATTAAAGGAGTGCTTAGTCCCAAATTGCGGTATTTCAATGCAATAGTGGCTGGCATCGACAATATTTTGAGCTACGCCTTTAACCTCGTGGCCAAAAACAAGTGCATATTTTTCAGTTTTGTTTGTTTTAAAATCTTGCAAACTTATACTGCCTTCGGCTTGCTCAACCGATACTATTTTGTAGCCTTTGTTTTTTAGTTCCCCGATGGCGTCAAGGGTATTTTTTTTATAGCTCCATGCAACCGATTCGGTAGCGCCCAAGGCTGTTTTGTGAATATCTTTATTGGGCGGAGTGGCTGTAATACCGCATAAAATAATTTTTTCAACACAAAACCCGTCGGCGGTCCTAAATGCCGAGCCTATGTTATTCAAGCTCCTTACATTGTCTAACACAATTGCAACGGGTGTTTTTTTTGCCTGTTTAAACTCCTCAACGGTCAACCTGTTTAGCTCTTCGTTTTTAAGCTTGCGCATTTTTTGTTTAATATTTATTTTAAATGTTTATCCGCATACTTACCCAATTTGCTCTTTTGTCCTTACAGGGTTGGGTTTTGTAAAAAACCACATTAATGCAGGACGTTGCCCTGTACTAATGTTTTTAGAGGCTCTCAGCGGATAAGTATATTATTTTACTGCTAATCAGTAGGTTATATATTCAATATTGTAAATAATGAGATTTCAATAAACGTT
>CAYQPP010000453.1:0-1908 GCA_964419235.1 uncultured Bacteroidales bacterium | reverse complement strand
TAAGATACATTTTAGTGGGTAATTGTACTTGTTATGTGTTTCTTAGCAAGTTCCTTTAAATTAGGGATAAGTTTAATCTAAATTGTTATTGTATATCCTTGCATATTCCATCCAGCTTGTTCGTTTAGGCCTTTCGTTAATGTTTTTGTTTACCGTGATGCCGCATTTTTCAACAAAATATTTATGGAATGCCAGCGATGGTGTCAGTTCGGGGTGAAAAATAGTTGCTAAACAACTATTGTCTTCGGCAGCAGCAATGTAGTCGTCAATTTTCAGTAAAATATTAACCTCGTTGCCAACCGATAGTATTTTTGGGGCCCTGATAAAAGTAAGCTCAATTTCACCTTTGGCAACTTTTGGCACCTCAACTTTAGTGTTAAAGCTGTCAATTTGAAACCCAAAAGCATTTCGGGCAATGGTTATGTCCATTAATCCAAGTTGAGGCTGTTCTTTTTCAATCTCTTTCGACAATAAAATAGCTCCTGCACAAGTCCCCCAAATTTTCATTCCGTCGGCATAAGCCTCTTTTATTTTTGGGGCAATTTCAAAAATATTCAACAGCCTTATTAAACAGGTGCTCTCGCCCCCGGGCAAAATTAGCCCTGCCAAATTATTTAACTGGTGGGATTCTTTAACACGAATAGGCTCTATACCAAGTGCCTGCAAATGATAAACGTGTTCGTGAACGCCGCCTTGCAAATCTAAAACGCCAATTTTATCTCTTTTTGCCATTTTGTTTGAACTGAAAAAACCTAACAGGTTAAGTTTCTGTTAGGTTTATATATTTATATTTTCAAATAATTATCAATTGGGCTACCAACCTCTTCCGGCAAGTTTATCTTCCTCTTTCATGGTTGAAATACCAATACCAACCATTGGCTCGCCAAGACCTTTTGATGCTTCCATAACTTTATTGGCATCTTTAAAATAGGTTGTTGCCTTTACAATTGCGCGCGCCCTGCTTGCCGGGTCGCCCGATTTGAATATGCCCGAACCCACAAAAACGCCATCGCAGCCCAACTGCATCATAAGTGCAGCATCGGCAGGTGTGGCAATGCCGCCGGCAGCAAAATTTACTACCGGTAAACGCCCAAGCTTGCGCACTTGTTGTGCTATATTATAAGGCACGCCGTTGTCGCGGCAAAACGGCATCACTTCGGCCTCGTCTAACCCGCAAAGCACACGGATATCTTTATTCATTTGGCGCATATGGCGTACGGCTTCAACAACATCGCCTGTGCCGGCTTCGCCTTTGGTTCTAATCATAGCCGCTCCTTCGGCAATTCTGCGGGCAGCCTCGCCTAAGTTGCGGGCACCGCAAACAAACGGAACCTCAAATTTTGATTTGTCAATATGGTTCTCCTCATCGGCAGGTGTTAATACCTCGCTCTCGTCGATGTAGTCTATTTTTAGAGCTTCAAGAATTTGGGCTTCAACAAAATGGCCAATCCTTGCTTTTGCCATTACAGGTATAGATACTGTTTTTTGGATTTCGGCAATCATTTCAGGGTCCGACATGCGCGAAACACCACCATCGGCACGAATGTCGGCAGGTACGCGCTCTAATGCCATAACAGCAACAGCGCCAGCCTCTTCAGCAATTTTTGCTTGTTCAGGATTTATTACATCCATAATTACACCGCCTTTTAGCATTTGTGCAAGCTGTGCATTTAACTCAAAACGATTATTACTCATGTGAAATATTTTTTGTAATTAACTAATTGTTAAATAAATAACGTTTATAATATACCTTTTAATATAATTTAACCTTTTTAAACCGCAAAAAAGTTTATTATTTGCCGCAAAAATAATTAAAAAACTGATAGAAATATCATTTATTGAACACGTTTTATTCGAATAAAACTGTTAATGGGCAATATGTTTATTAAGTATCGGTTTGCCGAGTGG
>CAYQPP010000452.1:0-1955 GCA_964419235.1 uncultured Bacteroidales bacterium | reverse complement strand
TCATCGCCGCCAATATGAATGCAATTTAATGGTGCACCTGCTTTATTAAACAGCAACACAATTTCGTCGGTTACCTTTTCTAAAAAACGGTAGGTCGATTCCATTCCAACATTCACTACGTTGTCATCCCACCCCTGCACCGATTTGTACTCCGACTCATCATGCAGGTCGGTCAATAAATACTCGGCGGCTTTTTCGGGCTCATTTAACCCCATATATTTTTTATACCTAACCTGCATTGAGCGTATTGCGGCACGGGCATGGCCGGGCATATCAATTTCGGGTATAACCTCAATATGCCGTTGGTTGGCATATTTTAAAATTTCGATAAAATCATCTGCCGTGTAATAACCACTTCCGTGCGAAACCGTTGGCAACGAGTTTGGCCCGCTTCCGAATGACGGGTATAAACACTCCGATTCATTAATAGAGTAACCCCTATAAGCCCCAAAAGAGGTAAGCTCGGGCAAACCGGCAATCTCAACACGCCACCCTTCATCATCGCAAATATGAAAATGAAATTTGTTGAGTTTATAAAACGCCATAACATCCAACAGCCTAAGCACATTCTGTTTAGGTTGAAAATTGCGTGCCACATCTAAAAGCATTCCGCGGTATTTAAAACGAGGCTCATCAATAATTGACACACTATTTAGCGCCAGCGTTTTTTTTGGGGTTTCCCAGTTTTTTATAGGCACTAACGCCAAAAGGGTTTGTGCACCGTAAAAAATTCCTTGTGGTGTTGCCGCCACAATACGAACCCCGTTTTGTGCAATTTTTAATTTGTAAGCCTCGGGCAGGGTTTTATCCATTTTGTTTTTTGATAAAACAATTTGCTTGTTACCCTTTTGGTTTAGCAATATTTTACCTGTAAATACCGCGCTTAGTTTTTCTTTTAACAGGTTTGCCTCGTTACCAAAACCTTTATCGAAACCAATATTGATAGTATCTTTCAATACTAATTGCCCTCCTGTTTCAACATACTCTTTCGGGGTTGGTATAATTGGGCAAAAATCTTCTTTTTTCAGAAATTTCAATTTGCTGTTTTCGGCATATGCAACTTGAGGCGTATAAATTGGGAGCTCCTCATCGGCCTTCCTCTTTAAATTTGTTTTCGGAAACTCGCCAATAGTCAAACTACACGGCACGGCACTCCTTAAATCGTTATTAAATACCATATAAAAACCAAGGGGGGCATCGGTAATATTTAGTGCCGAACCTGTTGACAAAACAGGAATTTCGTACGACTGCCCGCATGCAATTCCGGCAAACCCTTCCGTTGGCCTCATTACCCTTAAATCGCCGTTTACCGGCAATATTTCAACACCTGACTTTTTATCGGCTTTAAGTGTTTGGATATGATTAAAATATATGCTCCACCCTTTTGAGGGAAAATCGGTTTTTGAGCTATTTGTTAAAGTTATTATCCATTGCGACTCGCCATTGTCATTAACCAAGTTTTGCTTTAACTGCCAATGCACATTTAATGTTGGGGTATCGGTTTTACTGTTATTACAACCAAAAAAAGACAATAATGCTACAATAATAATTATAAAACGTTTCACAATAAATAGTATTTAATTAAATGGAATTATCCATATAGTTATGATTGATAACAAAAGTATGAGATTAACACCCTGATTCATCAAAGTAAGTATGACAAAATGACTATACTCACCTTACTTTTTACACCCAATTAAAATTGGGTGTTAATCTCATAATTTCTATAAAATTATACTTCATATCGTATTTATGTGGGCAATTCCACATACTTTTATAGTCCACCCCAAAAGTGCAATACCTCCTCTATGCAGCAATTACAACCGCCCAGAGGGCGGTGTTACAATAAAAAAAACTCTTAAGGTTGACTATCTGCGGCAAAGCCTCAAGGAATTCTTTTAATTAAATTAATCTGCCCGCCCTGAAAACTCTGACAGGCATAAAGCTGCCGCACC
>CAYQPP010000451.1:0-1986 GCA_964419235.1 uncultured Bacteroidales bacterium | reverse complement strand
ATAATAATAAAATGTGAGACTTTCAAAAAGAACTCACGCCGTGACTATCAAGCACATATTTGTATTTAAATGAATTAACATTCAAACTGTTTGCAAATTTTTATCTACAAAAAGCCATTTTGCTCTATTCGTCAGACTGAAACATCGGGTCCCATGGTGGGAGCATAGTCGGTTTTTGGTTGAGCAGTTTAATGGTTTTATCGTCTAAAAATTCTTTAAGGACAACCACCCTAAACATATATTCGCTAAACCAATCGTCGGTAAAGGTTAAATACCCGTTATGCCCGCTTTTTGTGCCCCAACTGTTTTCAAATTGCCATTTTACCGGTTTTTCGTTTTTGTCAACATCAACAGCAATAAGTGCCATGCCATGCGACGACCCGCTTTCAAAAGTTGTAATCCGCTGAGCTTTATCCATACCGAAATTAATTCCGTAAAGCGATTCAAAATCGTAATTGTCAATGTCACTAAATCCCAAATCGTTGTTTAGCTGCTTGCCTACATCGCATGAGGCATACATAGGCTTGTTGTTTTTTATGCTTGTTACCGCAAACGCCTTAATTTGGTCGTTGGGTAAATTCAAGTATATCCAGTTTTTGCCTTCCATTACATTACGGTCGTATTCTATTTCGTAAAGTTTATTGTATTCGCGCGTTGGGTCGTTCATAAGCATTATATAATCGGCAAAATTTATATCGCCCAAAACTTCGAGCATAAAACTTTTTGGTGTGTATGAGTTCAACTCGCCTATGTTTCCGTCTTTATCGGCAAACCTGTAATTGAATTCAACAGGCGGCTCGCCCAAATTCATTGCCAATATTCTATAAATATCGCCCAGCATCTCAATTTTTCTTGCTTCAAGCTTTTCATATTTTGCTTTTTCAGAATACATTTTGCGTATCTCAAGCCCTTGTTCACGCAGTTTGCGTTTAATAATACGTATCATCCATCTTGTATTTTCGCTTGAATATGTTTCGGGAAAAACCTCTTTTGGCACCAATCCATATTTATCGGCCAAATTGGTAAACGAGCTCCAAACGCCGCCATCGCCAACGGGATTTTTAAAAAACCATTCAACATACTTGTCGTCCATGGGCTTATCGGCGTATTTTATTTGACCTTCGAGGTAAAGGTTTGCCTTTTCAAAAATATCCCAAAAATAGAGGTAGTTATGCGAAAACTCGAACCCGCTAAGTTTATATTTGTCAATTACCATAGGCCTAAGCACGTTCATGCTTGTGAACATCCAACAGCGCCCCGAGCTTTTTTGGTCAGATATGCCTTTTACTTCAACCTTGTATTTAAAATTATGCTCAATTCCGTCAAGGTTTTCGCGGTTTAAAACCAGCTTTTTTATATCGTTATTACTTAATGCATTGGTTAAGGCTTTTGTGGCTGCATCGTTTTTGTTGTACGATTTTCGAATTTGGTTTAAACTGTTTTGATTAATTGAACCCTGCTGTGCCAACGACACCATAGCAAATAGAATCAACGAAAGTGTTATTAAATTTTTCATGTTTTTTATTATTTATATCAGTATTAGTTATGCAAAAATAGGATTATTATAATTGTAATATGCAAACATAAATATGTTATTAATGCTATGAATTACAATTTGATTGTATATTTGTTGAAAAAAATGGATACAAATAAATATTGGGATGAATTTCCGTCGGCTGTTACTATTTGTAACAATAATGCCATAATAGTTTATATGAATGATAAGGCCGCAATTACCTTTGGCAAATGGGGAGGTAAAAAGTTAATCGGCCAAAGCCTTTATGACTGCCATAACGAGAAATCGTGCAGTATTATCAAGCAAATTTTAAAAACCGGAGTTGGCAATACTTATACTATTGAAAAGGATGGCAAGAAAAAATTAATACACCAAACTCCATGGTTTAATAAAAACACTATTGCCGGTATTACCGAAATAAGTATTGAGTTGCCCGAAAACATGAAACATTTTATTCGTTAATTATAGAA
>CAYQPP010000450.1:0-1991 GCA_964419235.1 uncultured Bacteroidales bacterium | reverse complement strand
AAGTAATTGAATTGAGCGTAGCGAAATAATCTTAAATGTCCTTCTATGTCTTATATGGTTCAATAAAAAACCTTAATTTTCTAACAGCTTAATCTTCTTAATACCTTAATGTTTAAATAGTTGAAAGCTGAGCAAAGCGAAGCATAACTTAAATGTTTTTAAACGTTCTCGTACGTTTGTGTTAAAATAAAATTAGTTAAGTATGTTAAAAAATAGGAAAATACACCTGCTTAACAACAGCAATAATTGTATTTTTGTCCAAATTAAGAATTAATGTTTTTTATAGAGGTAAGTTCCATTTGATAAATGAGAGAGTTAAAAAATATTTCGGTAACATTGTTATGCCTGCTTTTTGTAATTAATTTGTCGGGGCAAAATAAAAGCAAATGGCATCAAGTAGGAGATTTGCCCATTGCGATAAACACAAAAATAAAAGATTTTGGAGTTGTTACTCAAGGCAGTAATGTTTCATTTAAATTTAAAATAAAAAACACAGGAGACAAACCTTTTGCTATTTGGCACGTATCAGCTTCGTGCGGTTGTACTACAACATCGTGGACAAAAAAACCGATAAAAAAAGGTGGCACGGCAATTGTAAAAGTAATTTACGATTCGTGGGAAACAGGCAAGTTTATTAAACCTGTATATGTTTATACAACAGTAGCCGATAATCCCATAAAACTGACAATTAAAGGAACAGTAGTTAAAGATAAATCACAAAATAATATCTCAAAAAAAAGCACAAATTTTAAAGGAGATTTTCCGAAAACAAAAAACTAATTTATTATGCCAACAATATCAGATAAAGGAAACAAAATGCCGGCATCACCAATCAGAAAATTGGTGCCTTTTGCCGAAGAAGCAAAACGCAAAGGTCGTAAGGTATATCACCTTAACATAGGACAACCCGATATTAAAACTCCCGAGGTAGCTATTCAAGCTATTCGCAATTACGACGAAAAAGTTATTGAATACAGCCATTCGGCAGGTAACGAATCGTATAGAAAGAAACTTGCCGGGTATTATCAAAATATCGGTATTGATGTTGATTATAACGATATTCTTATAACCACAGGCGGTTCCGAGGCTTTGGTTTTTGCTTTTCAAAGCACTCTTAACCTTGACGACGAAGTGATTATTCCCGAGCCTTTTTATGCAAATTACAACGGATTTGCAATAATGTCGGGGATTAATCTTGTGCCTGTTACCGCTTCAATTGAAGATGGTTTTGCATTGCCTCCCATTGAAAAATTCGAGGAGTTGATAAACGAAAAAACCAAAGGAATAATTATTTGTAATCCCAGCAATCCAACAGGTTATCTTTACAGCGAAGACGAAATGCGTAAACTTGCCGAAATAGCAAAAAAACACGACCTGTATATATATTCCGATGAGGTTTATCGCGAATTTTGCTACGACGGGAATACTCATTTTTCTGCAATGAATCTGTCAGACATTCAACAAAATGTTATTATGATTGATTCTGTGTCGAAAAGATACAGTTCTTGCGGAACACGTATAGGTGCAATGGTTACAAAAAACAAAGAGGTGGTTTCTACCGCTTTAAAATTTGCACAAGCACGTTTAAGCCCTCCCGGATTGGGACAAATAGCCGGCGAAGCATCACTTGATACACCAAAAGAGTATTTCGATGAAGTTTACAATGAATATATAGAACGTCGCAACTTTATGGTTGATGCTCTTAATAAAATAGAAGGTGTTGTTTGCCCGATGCCAAAAGGTGCATTTTACACTATTGTAAAGTTACCGGTTGACAACAGCGAAAAATTTTGCGAATGGATACTTAAAGATTTTGAGTATAACAATCAAACAGTGATGATGGCTCCCGCAAGCGGATTTTATTCTACTCCCGGTAAAGGAACCGATGAGGTTAGAATTGCTTATGTTCTTACTATCGAAGATTTGAAAAATGCTATGGAGACGCTTGAACAAGCATTGAAAGCTTATCCGGGCAGAACAGTATAGTTTTT
>CAYQPP010000449.1:0-1998 GCA_964419235.1 uncultured Bacteroidales bacterium | reverse complement strand
ACTTACTAAAACTATTATTTATGAAAAAACTATTCAGTATTTTTGCCCTTCTGTTTATTATTTCAACAGCTCAATCGCAAGTACTAATTACCTTATTGCTGGGCGACAAATTAAACTCCGACGGGTTAGAGTTTGGGCTCGAAGGCGGTGTTAACTGGACAACAATATCGGGCTTAGAGTCAAGTGATTATTTGCATAAATTCAATATGGGCTTCTATTTTGATATACGCATAAAAAACCAATGGAATTTTTATACCGGCGTATTGGTAAAATCAAATTTAGGTACTGATGAATTAACAACAACCGACTTAGTTAATTTAGGGGCAACAAAATACAAAGATAACAATGGAGTAGATTTAGTTGGAGATTATAGCCATAAAATGAGCTACTTTATGGTGCCTACCTTAATTAAATACAAATTTAAAAACCATTTTTATGCCGAAATAGGGCCGCAATTTGGGCTAATGTATAAATCGTGGATAGAGTTTAACGCCGATATTGAAGGTAAAGATGCTATTTTTAAAGAGTATAATAAAGATAAGATAAACAGAATTGATGCAGGTGCCATGATTGGTTTTGGCTATACACTTTTTAAAGGCTCGGGTTGGACAATTGGTGTTAAATACTACTACGGCTTTGTTGATGTTTACAAAGATGTAAACAACACAAAAAACAGCTCATTCTTTGCAAAACTCAATATACCTATCGGGGCAGGCAAAAAACCCGACAAAAAAGAGTAGCATACTAACGCCAATAGTATGCCAACACCATACAGAACGCCAAATAGTGATAAAAAAAATACACATAATAATAGTTTTATTTATTATAAACATAAATGGCATATACTCACAAAATAAGCCAAATATGTTTATTGACTCTTTAGACAATGCCTTAGACCTAAGCCACTGGCTTTTTAACCTACATGGCATTTTGCCTATTATATCGCCAATTACCGAGCCTGCTGTTGGATACGGAGCCGTCGGTGTTGGGTTATATTTTATCTCAAAAGAAAAAACTGACGATAAACAATTTAAAATGCCCGATATTATTGGAGCAGGCGTTGGATACACTCAAAACGGAACATGGTTTGGAGGGGTTGGTTATGCAGGCTTTTGGAAAGATGACAAAATACGTTACCGTGGGGTTTTAGGTTATGGCGACATCAACCTGAAATATTATGGCTTGGGCGGCAGCTATTTAGAAAAAAACCCTGCAAACTTTAGTATCGGCAGTCTTTTCTTTTTACAACAAGCCGTATTTAGAATAAAAAACAGCAACTTCTTGCTTGGCGGAAAATACCTTTACGGACAAACAAAAGTAAATGCCTTTGAAGATAGCAAACTGCCTTGGGTAAAACCCAAAGATTTTGATATAAAAAATTCAGGGGTAGGGTTAATAGCCGAGTATGAATCGTTTAATAATATTTTATCGCCTACAAAAGGTATCCGAACCCACATAAGCTATACACAATTTCTTGAAGCGCTTGGCGGCGACAGAAATACAGGCAGGCTGACTTTCTTTACGGTAGGATACGTTCCTATTACAAAAAAATGGTCATCGGGTTTACGGGTAGAATCAATGTTGGCATCGGGAAATACCCCGTTTTATTTAATGCCCTTTGTTATTTTGCGAGGAGTGCCAGCTTTACGGTACCAAGGCGAATTGACAATGTTGGCCGAAACCGAACAATTTGTCAATGTATATAAACGATGGAGCGTTGTGGGCTTTGGAGGCATAGGAAACACCATACCAAAAATAGACAAAATGGATTTTGGCACAACGGCATGGAACGCAGGTGGCGGCTTCAGATATTTAATAGCCCGCCTGTTAGGCTTGCAAATGGGTTTGGATATAGCACGCGGCCCCGAAGATTGGGCTGTTTATGTAGTGTTTGGAAACGCTTGGCTCAGATAAAGAAAATTAATAATATTGTTGGAATTGCTCACATAAATATGACATGAAGTATAATTTTATAGAAATTATGAGATTAACACCTAA
>CAYQPP010000448.1:0-2000 GCA_964419235.1 uncultured Bacteroidales bacterium | reverse complement strand
ATACAAACCAGTTGGCAGTTGCCCTGTTGTTATTGTTGTTTGTATGGCGTTTGCCTGTTTTGACAATACCTTTTTGCCCGAAATATTGTATAGGCTGAATATTGCGGTTTTGTTGTTGCCCGGCAGTTGCAAGTTTATCTCATTATTGCCGGGGTTGGGAAATAGCAAAGCCTTATTTTTTGGCATTGTTTTTATATAATCCTCAATATCGGCACCATCGGCATAACCCGTTGAATCTACTTTTAACACGTACAAGTTATCTATGTTTCGGGGGCAGGTAAAGCAGATTTCTGTGCTTGTAACCAAACAGCCGCCATCATTTGTGGCTGTAATCGTTTTTACCCAATGGTAAGCATTAAAATCATATACCTTGTCCCATTTTGTCGAGTAGTCCTTGTTTAATTTCATTATCCTTATGCCGTTTGTATCCCTATTATTAAAACCATCATTTGTATTGGCTGTAATAAAAATATAGTTTCCAAATTTATCAATGCTTTTATTTTGAGCAACTAATTCCGGGGGGTCTTTATATGGGAAAAGCGTATCGCCAACAACTTCATCTTTATTGTCAATTATTTTTAACCGTATATATCCCAATTGAAACCCGTTTGTGCCATAACCTGTAAACATTGTTAATATGGTATCGTTTTCCCATTGCATATCTGAAACATTGCCATTCTTTTTATCATACATATAAAGGAAAAGATCAAATCCCCCTATTTCATTAAGATTACTGTCTAACGAATACAACCTAAATGGAAAGAAATCGGTTAAATAGTAACCGCCATTTTTATTTGATGTAATATTATGCTCTGCCGAATTATGCCTATCAATAATTGTATTGTTTTTGTTTAACACTTCTCCTGATTTATTAAACTTAACAATAAACATTTGGTTTTCATAAGGTGGTTTTACATATAAATCAATTACACAAATTACATTACCGTTTTTATCTATATATAAATCAGAAGTTGTGTTTTTTAGCACATCATATAATACATACGGTATATTTTTATTAAAATAAAATGTGTCTTTTATGGTAATTTGCAAAGAGCTGTTTAATTGATAATAAATGATTTTAATTGTTGAGTTGCGTTTTTCGGCAAATACCCCCAATGCGCCATAAGCGGTATCGTTTATTGCCCATAGTTCTTGTATTGATTCAAGCTCATTTTTAGTTCGCTCAATTTGGTTTGTTATTTCTCCCCGTTTATTAAGCTTAACAATTTCTGTGTTCAATGGAGATTTTATGCTAGCCCTGCTTCCTATTAAGTATCCGCCATTTATTTCAATAGCAGATGTTGGTTGAATAGTATGGTTAAAATTAAAGACCTTTTTAAATGTTTGGGCATTAATGATTATGGGGAATAAAAATATAATTAAAATAATATTTTTCATATTTATATATTTAATATTGAAAATGGAATCATGGATTGCTCCATGATTCCAAAAATTACTGTTTATAAAGGGTCCGGTTCACAAGGAACCATATCGGGTGTATATGATATTACTCCGTATTTAATACAAGCTTTTACTTCATAAAGCTTGTTAGGGTGTTGATACTTGTTTGTCTGTATATAAATATCAGCCATATCTTTACCTGCGGGTTTTCTATCATTTACAATATATTTAAATTGATAGTAATAAAAATTCATCATATCCGGTGTCATGCAACCCTTTGTACCTTTATACAGCCTATAATTTTCAGCACAATCAAAAGGCACACTATTTATAGGATATTCTTCAGGTGCTATGTAATTTGTATATGATATATCAGAAATAGACCATATACTTTGAGGACAGGGATGGAAATACCGTCTAATTGCCTTTTCCCATTTTCTTTCGGCAATAGTATGTTCGTCATGTGTCCTGCATGGACCATCATAATAATGCACAAGATTCCAGTAGTCATCATCGTCAAAGGGGTTTGATTTCACTCCTGCTCCACTTTTTCGGGTTTCAATAGTACCCACCGTGGTCATTACCAATAACTGGCTGCC
>CAYQPP010000447.1:0-2003 GCA_964419235.1 uncultured Bacteroidales bacterium | reverse complement strand
ATCGTTTAAGTTGGCTTATTTTGGCGACGGGAAACTTGATTTTCATTATGCGCATTTCGGGGTAGGGGATGTTATTTTTGAACGTACCGATTTTTCGGCTGGGAATGTAGATTTTCGTGCAGTGGATTTTGGTATTGGTCGCATAACCTTTAACCGTGCACTTTTTGGCGATGGTGAAGTTATTTTTGAAGCAAGTGAATTAAAAAAAGGCCGTATCACTTTTAGGCGTACCATTTTTGGCGTAGGGATTTTTAATTTCGAGATGGTCGATTTTAGCAATTCCGAACTTATAATCGACGATGTGAATTTTGGCCAGGGAAAAGTATCGTTTAAGCAATCGAAATTTGGCTTGCTTTCGCTCGAATCTTCGCAAATGAACAATTATTTTGATCTGCGTGTTGAGGAATGCGGTAAACTAGACCTTTCAAATACCATTGTTAAAGATATTATCGATATTGATTCCTCTGATTTTAAGACAAATATAAAAGCTTTTGATATTTCGGGTATCCGTTTACTCGGACGGATTTATATTGATTGGAAACAGAATAATGTAAAGGATTTAATTTTAAATCAAAATGCCAGCAAGGTCAGCAAAGCTGAGCAGTTTCGGGTTTTAAAAGAGAATTACAACTTAATTGGCCAGTATGATTATGAGGATGAAGCCTATGTGGAGTTTAAGCGTATGGAGTCAAACCATTTACTGGAAAGTTCAAAAGACTTTAAATTTTTTGCTCGTCTTTGGTCTAAAATAAGCTATTTTTTCCGTTGGTTGGTTTTTGATAAAGTTGGTTTGTATGCTACCGATCCCATTCGGGTACTTATGAGCATGACGGTAGTTTTTTTGTTGTTTAGTGCTATTTTTATTCTTTTGCCCATGTTCACGGATCATTCGCAAATTATTTCTTCCTTGTTTGAACCCGGTGATCCCGAAAACCTAAGCATGATCCAAAAAGCATTTTACCACAGTGCCATTACTTTTTTAACAATAGGTTATGGTGATTATTACCCTACGGGTATCATTCGCTGGCTATCGGGTATCGAAGGTTTTACCGGTTTGTTTTTAATGTCGTACTTTACGGTTGCCTTTGTTCGTAAAATTTTAAGATAAAGTTTGTCAAACTATTCCATTTCGCCCAAAATATGTTCAATTTCGCTTTCAGTGGTATGTAGTTTTTCTTTGCACAAAGCAATTAGCTCGCTTGCTTTTTTTACGTTTTTCGAAAGTTCGTCAATATCTAGCTGTTCATTCTCTAGTTTGTGCATAATTTGCTCAATTTCTTGAACCGCATCGTTATAGTTTATTTTCTTTTTTGCCATTTTGCTTATCTTAGAATTATTTTTTGAATCCAATACCGGATACCCTTGCTTTTAGTTTATGTTTGTTGAATGTAAGGTTCGCAGCCGAATTATTTTTTTTAATTAAGGCAATTACCACTAATGCGATGATTATATTTAACATTATTACGCCTGCCAAGCCGATAAAAATAAAACCTAATACCGACGATACTAAAAAAACAACAACAAAAAGAAATATCCTATTTTTTAATATCTCACCAACAGTATAATCAATGGCTTTAATATCGTCAACATGATATTCGGTTGTTTCGTTACAGTTTGTGCATTTCAAGCTAAAATTATCACCATATTGCTTGGCATAATCAATCCTGTTATCTACATGATGTGGTGTTTTTATTTCTTGTTTACAACTAGGGCATTTTACAATAAGCTTCATTTGTCTGTTTTTAATTCCTTAATTCTATGCACAAACTTATAAATTAATTGATTGCTTGCAAATTTTCATGACCCGCTCTATTTTTTTCTGAACATATAAAATATTGAGTATCTTATAATAAAATCAAATTTAGTTTATAATTTTATATTTTTGAACTTGTATTGATTACTACTTCGTTAAATTATGAATTAATGTGTTAATAATCAGTATATTAAGACGAAACCATGCGATTTTTATAATAGCTAGATAGTCAAGCTATTACAAGAAATTA
>CAYQPP010000446.1:0-2014 GCA_964419235.1 uncultured Bacteroidales bacterium | reverse complement strand
AACAGTTTTAAAAAAAGATTCGCAAAATAACTACTTATTTTTTAAAACTCAATTTTAAAAGATGTTTAACCCGAAAAATTCGGGACTTATTTATTGAGAAACATTAGTTCTTTGCTTATCAACGTGTTGGCTCTCGTTTATAAAAAATTTAATACTCCAAAAATGAGAGTAAAATATTTTGCAAAATATAATGTAACTATTTAAATGCCAACACTTACAGCAAATAGTTAATATTTTTTCATGAATAATGCAGGTTAATTCTTTATCTTTAAATCAACAACTCACACCGTAACCCCGAAAATACGGGACAAGCTTTGCAGATTTAAGGTTTATCTTAAAACTTTGCCCAATCGGGAAATACGTTAAGGTTGATATCAAAAATATATGTACCAAAATAGTAAACTACCAAAGACAAAACTATTGCTCCAATAAAATTAAGAAACAGGCCTGTTTTTATCATTTGTGTTATGCGTACCCTCCTTGTACCAAATATAATAGCATTTGGCGGGGTGGCTACCGGTAGCATAAAAGCCATTGAACCTGCAATTGTAGCCGGTATCATAAACAAAAGAGGATTTGTTTCGATACTAATGGATAATCCGGCTAATATTGGTAAAAACGTTTCAACAGTTGCTGTATTCGAAGTTAATTCGGTTAAAAAGGTTACAAGTATGGCAATACTAAAAATAATTATAAGCGGATGTACACCTTGCAACCACACTAATTGTTGTCCAAACCATGCCGACAACCCCGACTCCTTAAACCCGCTTGCCAAAGCAAACCCGCCTCCGAAAAGTAACACGATATCCCACGGAATACCCTCAGCCGCTTTCCAATCCATTAAAAATTTTCCCCGCTCATTTTTCGACGGGATAATAAATAATAAAACAGCTATAAATATAGCTACTGTTCCATCATTAATATACTTTGGGTTACCAAAAAGATTCGACCAACCTTTTAAATGTACCACACCAATATTTATGTCGGAGCGTAAAAACCACAAAAATGCCAATAAAACAAAAACAAAACCTACAACTTTCTCCTCATAGCTCATTTTGCCCATTTTGTTAAGGTCGTTTTTAAGAGTATCTCTGTTAATACTTTTCCATTTATTGCCCTTTTTTATAAAAACAAAATAGAGATAAAAGTAGAGTATGACAAAAACAATTATTGTTATTGGAAGTGCAAAAATAAACCACGTTGCAAATGAAATTTCAGGGCCATTGGGAAAATAGATATAAAAAATTCGGGCAAACGAAAGGTTTGGAGGCGTACCAACCAACGTTGCTATTCCTCCCACCGATGCGCTATAAGCTAAAGCCAACAATAACCCTACTGCAAAATGCGATACTTTCTCGCGTCCGTTTAAATCTTCGAGTTTAAGTATTATTGAAAGTAAAATAGGCACCATCATCATTGTAGTAGCGGTATTTGATATCCACATTGATAAAAACGCCGTTACAAACATAAACCCAAACAGTATTTTTGCAGGACTAACCCCAATAAATTGAAGTATTTTTATTGCTATCCTTTTATGTAAATTCCATTTTTGAATTGCCAAAGCAATTATAAAACCTCCAATAAAAAGAAATATCACATGGTTAAAATATGTTGACGACACCTCTTTACCGTTCATAATTCCCAGTAATGGAAATAGTGCTACGGGCAAAAGTGATGTAATAGCAAGCGGAACCACCTCGCTTACCCACCACATTGCCATTAGTATAGCAACAGCCAGTGTGTTGGTAATTGCTTTATTGTGCGCATCGAGCTCAACAAAAAAAACAGTATATAAAAAAATTAGAATTGCCAGAATAAACAATAAATCCCTCCATGTTTTTTCTCGAAAACTAAATGTCATTTTTATATTTTTTTGATTTATCTATCGTAAAATTAGCAAAATGGGACATAATATCAAATAGCCCCGTATTAAGCAGAGCTAACATATATTGTTGCAATATTCAACTTGTTTGAAAAATAAAAAACATGTAGGTTTGTAATAAAGGTTACTTTT
>CAYQPP010000445.1:0-2018 GCA_964419235.1 uncultured Bacteroidales bacterium | reverse complement strand
TGCGGTTAAAAATTAATTAGCGTTAATTAGCGGACAATAACAAAACATTAAACTGCAAGACTTCGGTCATCAAATTTTTAAATATTGAAAAAAACTAAACACATATAAAAAATGCTTTGTAGATCAGTTGCAGCAAAAGGATTAGAGAAGATACAAAAGCTTATTAATGGAGCTGAGATGGCTGAAATACGCATCGAGAAATCGGGGTTATCTAAAAAAGAGGTAGAGAAACTATTTGGGTGCCACAAAAACCTTATTGCTACTTGTAGAGATAATGGGCTTTCACAAACCAAAAGGCTTGGGTTATTAACAGCTGCAATTAACGGAGGGGCAAAATGGGTTGACATTGAGGTAGAATCGCCTTCAAATTATATTACAGAATTGGCAAGAATTGCAAAGGCAAAAAGGTGTAATGTAATTATTTCGTATCATAATTTCAATACCACTCCCAATGCTGATGAGCTGAAAAAAATATTGATGGAGTGTAATGAAAAAGGAGCCGATTTGGTAAAAATTGCAACAATGGCAAACAACACAACCGATGTTGCCAACCTTTTGGGGTTATATAAACTGAATATCCCTGTATTGTCGTTCGGAATGGGAGAGCTTGGTAAAAGCACTCGCATTGATGCATTAAAAATGGGGGCGCCATTTATGTTTGTAAGTTGTGATAATGAGCATAAAACTGCTCCCGGACAATTAACTGAAAGTGAAATGAAACGTTTTTTAAATAATTTATAACCAACTTATTACAATTATTAATTAAACTAATGAATAAAGTAATATTCCCATCGCAAATAAATGGATATATAAAAGCCCCTGCATCAAAAAGCTTTATGCAAAGGGCAATAGCATTATCGGTACTTGCCACCGGCGAAACAATTATCGAAAACCCGTCGCGGTGCGATGATGCCCTTGCAGGGTTAAATATTGCAGCTGGTTTTGGTTGCAAGGTGTTCGATAATGGTAGTTTTATTTCAATTATTCCAAATAGCAATATAAAACCTAAAAAACTGTTGTGCGGTGAGTCGGGACTTGCAATCCGCCTTTTTACACCGATAGTTAGTCTTTATAACCACGAGGTTGAATTGACTGCCGAAGGCTCGCTATTAAAGCGCCCTGCCGATTTTATGACTCAAACATTAAACAGCTTAAACGTAAAAATAGTAACCAATAATGGTTTTCCGCCTATAAAAATAACAGGGCCGTTAATTCCCGGTGTTGCTGAATTAGACGGAAGCTTAAGCTCACAATTCCTTTCGGGACTGCTGATAGCACTGCCTAAAGCAAATGGCGATAGTATAATAAAAGTAAATAATTTAAAGAGCATTCCTTATATTGAAATGACGTTAAAAGCAATTAAGTCATTTGGAGGTGTGGTAGAACATGATAATTATCAAGAGTTTACAATAAAAGGCAACCAGAAATACAATGCAGGCAAATTTTATATCGAAGGCGATTGGAGCGGCGCCGCAGGCTTGCTTGTGGCGGGTGCTATTGGGGGTAAGGTTACTGTTGAAAGCCTTTCTGCATCATCAACCCAAGCCGATATAAAAATACTTGAAGCCCTTACAGATGCCGGAGCAATGGTTAATATCGAAGATAATTCAATAACAGTAAAAAAGCCCGAAAGGCTTAATGCTTTTAGCTTTAACGCCTTGCATTGCCCCGACCTTTTTCCGGTTTTAACGGCATTGGCTGCAAACTGCAAAGGCACAAGCCGAATAAGCGGTGTGCACAGGTTGATACATAAAGAGAGTAATAGGGGTAAGGCATTAAAGGAAGAGTTTAATAAAATAGGCGTAACCATTGATTATAAGGATGATATATTATTGGTTAGAGGTGGAAAAATATTGGGTGGCAATGTATCTGCCCACAACGACCACCGCATTGCAATGGCTTTGACATTGGCTGCGCTAAATGCAAAAAAACCAATCAATATTGAAGGTGCAGAGTGTGTAAACAAAACCTATCCCGATTTTTTTGCCGATATTGCGAGGTTAGGAGTTCAGGTTGAA
>CAYQPP010000444.1:0-2021 GCA_964419235.1 uncultured Bacteroidales bacterium | reverse complement strand
CATTTCGCAGAATAAAGGCCTAATCGGTTATTGCCATATTGGTAGAATCAACAATATTGGTTTTAATGGGATATAATATTTTTATAAGCTTTTTTGAGTTTATTGATGCCCCCGTACTTCTGTTTTTTAGTACTATAATTGTGGCAGAGTCGCGTTGAATACGCATAAGCAGAGATTTATACCCGTGCCACCAACCCGAATGAAACAGCACTTTTACCGAATCGTTACGCCAGTGGTACATGCGCCATCCATAACCATAGTTCGATTTAAAAAACTTTGGTTTCCCAACCGGCCTAAAAGCTAATTCAAGAGTATCTCTATTAATTATTTTATTTGTATATAACCCTTGATCCCATTTAAGCAAATCGTTGGCAGAGCAAAACACGCCTTTGTCGCCCAAAACCCCGTCTAAATAATTATCCTCTGATTTGCGCCACCTATACAAATAGCCTGTTGTTGTGTTGGTTTTTACACCCAATAACAAATCGCTATAAGTAAATGATGCATCCATATTTAAGGGTGTAAATATATTTTTGTGGATATATTCATTAAATGTTTGCCCCGAAACCTTTTCAACTATTGCAGCCAGCAAGGCATACCCTGTATTACTGTAATGGTAACGCCTGTTTGGTCTGTAATACGCTTTAGGCTTTTTTATAATCATTTCATTAACAATGTCTTGATTATACAATATAGTATCGTAGGTAGTTGGTATATGCTGCATAAAATACAGGTAATTCGGCAAACCCGACCTGTGCGTCAACAACTGGTGGATGGTTATCCCCTTATACGGAAAATCGGGATAATATTTTTGTATGGAGTCGGTTAATTTTAATAACCCTTTTTGGTAAAGCTGTAAAATAGCTACCGCAGTAAATTGTTTCGATACCGAAGCTAATTGAAAAGTAGAGTTTAATGTTAAGGAATCATGTTTTTCATAATCGGAAAAACCATACGATTTGCTATAAAAAACCGAGTCTTTTTGACCAACCAAAACTACACCGTTAAACCCCTGTTTACTATGCTTATTGTTGAAATAGTTATTAAGCTCAATTTTTTGCTTTTGTGTAAACGAAAAATAGATTATGGTATCGGGTTTGTTGTTTTTATCAGCTTTTATGTAAAAGTTTAAACTATTGCTAAAACAACAAAATGCTACTGCACATGCAACAGCCCACCATATTATCAATAGCCGATTCTCTTTTATCAACCGCAAAGCTTAAACTTTTGAAAGCGCAAAATGAATATTATCGAGCCAGTCGCTATAATCTTCCATTGCGGCGGTTATCACCTCCAATGCTTCATGATACCCGTAAATATCGGTTATTTCGGTGTTTACCTCGGCCCCGGGCAAATCTTTGTAGGTCAAAAAATAGTGTTTTAGTCTATCAACCACAATGGTAGGTAGTTCCGATATATCTTTAATTTGCCCATAAGTGGCATCATTTTTAAGCACGGCAATAATTTTATCATCGGCCTCGTTGCCGTCAATCATCCTAAAACCGCCAATGGGAATCGACCGTACCAAAATGTCGCCATGGGTAATGGTTTTTTCGGTCAAAATACAAATATCAAGCGGGTCGTTGTCGCCAATAATATTTTTTTTGCCCGACTTGTCCATACAAAATTCCCCAACCCTTTTGCCACAATATGTCTGGGGCAAAAAACCATAAAGTGCCGGTATAATATTCGAGTACTTTTGTGGGCGGTCAATCATCAAATAGCCGCTTTTTTTATGAATCTCATACTTAACCGTATCGGTGGGTACCATCTCAATAAATGCCGTAACTTTTTCAGGGGCTTCATCGCCAAGGTCAATGCCATGCCAAGGATGCGATTTATACCTCAATCCCATCAGCCTGCCGATAGGGTCCATTATTTTTCCGCTTGTTTGCATGTTTTTTGTTTTTTTTGCAAAGATGGCTATTAAAATTACTTTTAACTAATTGAAATAGCTATAATTATTAAATGCTTATCCGCATATTTGCCCAATCAACTCTTTCGCCCTTACAGGGCTGAGT
>CAYQPP010000443.1:0-2037 GCA_964419235.1 uncultured Bacteroidales bacterium | reverse complement strand
TTCAACAACTGACCATCCTTCGTCTTTTTTCTCGCCGCCATAGGTTTTTTTCCACACCTCGGCACCATCTGAGTCTAATTTAACCAAAAAAACATCTTGCCCGCCAGCTCCCTCGCTTTGTGTTCTTCCGGCTGCAATATAATTACCATCGGTAGTTTCAATTACCGAGTAAAAGTTGTCGGTACCTACACCCTCATATATGTAATCCCAAACTTTATTGCCGTTGGTATCTATTTTTATAACATATGCATCTTTGCCGTTTGCTACATCACCGGCAATAACAAAGCCTCCGTCGGCAGTTTGTTGAACACCGTAGCCACAATCCATTTTGTTTGTGCCGTATGTCTTTGTCCACAATGTATCGCCGTCTTCTTTGGTTCTTACAAGATAAATATCGTCGAATCCGGCACCAAAGCTGTTTGTTGCACCTACAAACAGGTATCCTTTATCGGTAGCCTGAACTGCTGCATGTATATATTCGCTTTTTTCTCCACCATAATGATTTGTCCAAAGCGAATCGCCGTTGGCATCGGTTTTAACAACCCAAAAATCAGTTTCTCCATCGGTACTAAACCCGTCGGTACCTCCGGCAAGCATATATCCTCCATCGTCGGTTACCAATACTTCATATGCAACTTCAATATTCATCATTCCTACTCCATATGATTTTATCCACTCTTTAGTACCTTCGTCGTCAACTTTTAAAATACTCATATCGTACCAGCCTGTATCATCAAACCATGAGGCTCCCGACATAACAAATCCACCATCGGGTGTGTGCTTCATTGAATGGCACTCATCGGCATCGCCGCTCAAATCATAATTTTTTTCAAATTGGCCATAGGTTAAAATGCCTATTGTCAATAATACTGTTAGCGTAATTAATTTTTTCATAATTAATAAGATTTAGATTAGTTTATTTGTTTAGCAGAATTTTATGCATTTCTATATTGTTATCGGTAGTTAGTTTTATAAAATATACTCCATTGATAATATTATTTGAGGGTGTCCAGCCTATTTTATGATTACCGCAAGCAACTTCTGCATTTAATAGTTCGGCAACCAATTTACCGGTAATATCATATATGCTTATATTTACTTTTGAGTTATTTTGCAGGTTATACTCTATTGTTGTTGAGTTTGAGAAAGGGTTAGGGTAGCTCGATAAGCCTGACTTGTTGTTTTGTGTGTTTTTTTTAACGGATACAACATCGGTAAAATGTGCTTTTGTTGTATTCAATATTTCGCGGGTATCGTTGTTTTGTATAAATGCAACCACTTCCATATTTTCGGTAATCCATGAGTCATCAGCCTGAAAATTGTATGTTAATGTGATTTCATCTTTATCAATCAAATCAATTTTTGTACCGTAAACATCGGGCAGTATCAGCCTGCAGCAATGGTTTAACTCGTCTAAGGTTTGCCATTGTTCGGGTATGTGCGATTCGGTTATTGCAACATGCACTACTGAGTTTTTAAAGTAAAACGGTGCCAATTTTGTAATTTTAACCGTTACGGCTTTATTGGAGCCTTTTGTTTGTGTGGGTAATATTTGAATAGAAACGCCGGTTTTTACCAAGCTTTTTGTATAATAGGGGTTATAGAAGTGATTAAAAAAGTTTGGTCCGGCACCTTCTAATTTAAGCCCGCCGTCGAAAAATGTTGTGGGGAAAGCAAACATTGAATAGTAATCGTTTATCCGTTTTTCAATATTGGGTGTTGTAAAAGCATCATTTGTATGATACTCAACCAATACAATATTATAACCAAGATTTTCAAGGCTGTCGCACTCTTTAACTGCATATGGGCATGCCGAACACCAAGTTGCCGTACCCATTTCGAGCAATACATATTCGTGTGCATGTGTAACGTAAGTGTATATATATTTTGACACTGTGTCGTTTATTGTTGTTTCGTCGGTTTGTAGTTTTGGCGTAACTACAATTTTATATGCTTTGTCGGCATCGTTTGGCAAGGTATATGAGTCAAATGTTACCTCTTTATATTCACCTGCATTAAGGTTGGTAATTGTTTGTG
>CAYQPP010000442.1:0-2045 GCA_964419235.1 uncultured Bacteroidales bacterium | reverse complement strand
AGTAAACTATAAACTAAACAATTACGCAAGCTATGTGCCGGCAAAAATTATACTCTTGCCGGTTTTTCTTCGGTATGTGTGTAATTGTGGGTAGGATTTTTTTTCATATTTTGTTATTGTTTGCTATGGAAAATGTTGCTTTTTTGTATTGCCTGTAACAAAACGCATAAAAAAATAAAGCAGAGCCAATAAATCAACTCTGCTTATAATTAATAATAAAAAAGCATCAAATATTTTCTACGAGCAAGATAACCTTGTTGTTATTAACCTCTATAACACCTTTATCTATTTCAAAAGTTTTTTCGCTATCATCCTCTTCAATTATCTTGATTTTGCCTTTGTTCAGCGTTGAAATAATTGGTGCATGGTTTTCAAGTACTTCAAAAGAGCCATCGGCTCCGGGGGCTTGAATCAGCTTAACTGCCCCTGAGTATATTTTTTTGTCGGGGGTTACAATTTCTAAATCCATATTGTTTCTGTTTTTAGCACGAATAATGGAGTCTAATTATTTTATGCCTCATTATTCGTGCTTTGGTATAGTCTGTTTTATGCCTCGGCTTCGGCAATAAGTTTTTTCCCTTTTTCAATAGCTTCTTCAATATTCCCTACAAGGTTAAATGCGGCTTCGGGGTATTCGTCCACTTCACCGTCGAGAATCATGTTAAAGCCTTTAATAGTGTCTTCGATGCTAACCAGTACGCCTTTTAATCCTGTAAACGCTTCGGCCACATGGAAAGGCTGCGACAAGAACCTTTGTACACGGCGTGCGCGGTGCACAACCAATTTATCATCTTCCGACAGTTCATCCATACCAAGGATAGAGATAATATCTTGCAGCTCTTTATAGCGCTGTAAAGTAAAAATTACCCTTTGGGCTGTGTCGTAGTGGGCTTTTCCAACTATATCTTCCGTTAATATCCTCGATGTTGAGTCTAATGGGTCAACGGCAGGATAAATACCCAATTCGGCAATTTTACGGCTTAAAACGGTTGTTGCGTCAAGGTGAGCAAAAGTTGTTGCCGGAGCAGGGTCGGTTAGGTCGTCGGCAGGCACATACACAGCCTGAACCGATGTAATTGAGCCATTTTTTGTTGAGGTAATACGCTCTTGCATATTTCCCATTTCGGTGGCAAGCGTCGGCTGGTATCCAACAGCTGACGGCATACGCCCAAGCAGCGCCGAAACCTCGGAGCCTGCTTGTGTAAAACGGAAAATATTATCGATAAAGAAGAGTATATCTTTTCCGGCACCTTTGCCATCGCCATCGCGAAAGCTTTCAGCTACCGATAGTCCCGATAAGGCAACTCGTGCACGTGCACCCGGGGGTTCGTTCATTTGCCCGAAAACCATGCTTAGCTTCGAGTTTTGCAGGGCATTTTTATCAACCTTGCTTAAATCCCAACCGCCTTGTTCCATATCTTTTTTAAACTCTTCGCCATAGTCAACAATTCCGGCTTCAATCATTTCGCGCAGCAAGTCGTTTCCTTCGCGGGTACGTTCGCCCACGCCGGCAAAAACTGAAATTCCGGAATATCCTACTGCAATATTATTGATTAGCTCTTGTATAAGCACGGTTTTTCCAACACCGGCTCCTCCAAATAGCCCGATTTTACCACCTTTTGCATATGGCTCAATTAGGTCAACAACTTTTATGCCTGTAAAAAGCACTTCGGTTTCGGTTGAAAGCTGGTCATATTCGGGCGGTTCGCGGTGAATAGCATAGCCGTCCTCTTTTGGCAATGTCCCTATTCCGTCGATGGTGTCGCCTGTTATATTCATTAAACGCCCTTTAATTTGGTCGCCTACCGGCATTTTTATGGGCGAGCCTGTTGCTATTACATCAATGCCGCGGCTTAACCCGTCGGTTGATTCCATTGCTATTGCCCTAACACTACTCTCGCCAATATGCTGTTCAACCTCACAAACTAAAGTTGTGCCATTTTCGCGTGTAATTTCAAGTGCATCCAAAATGTTTGGAAGCTCGCTTCCTTCTTGTTCAAAACTAACATCCACTACGGGACCAATAATCTGAATAATTTTTCCAA
>CAYQPP010000441.1:0-2055 GCA_964419235.1 uncultured Bacteroidales bacterium | reverse complement strand
AATAAGTGATAATAACAGTAACCTTTAACACACACACTATGTGGAAAAGAAATTTAAAAACATTTACAAAACATCTGATAAACAATAAGATATACACTTTGGTAACTGTGTTTGGTTTTGCCATATCGTTAACTTTTGTGATTTTATTGAGCGTTTATATTAAAAACGAGTTGTCGGTTAATACCAACCACGCAAAAAAAGATAGGATTTTTAGGTTAGTAAATGAGAAATATGCCGGTTTTGCACCTCCGGTTGGTGAGTGGTTACAGAGCGAAATACCCGAAATAGAGAGTTACACGCGTATTTATAAAAATGATGGAATTGTTAAAAATACTGATGGTGCTATGTTGAAGATGGATTACCTGATGGCCGACTCTACTTTTTTTAATATATTCACATTCAACTTGTTAGGGGGTAATAAGCAAGCTGCCTTAAAAACCAAAAACTCGGTGGTTTTATCTAATTCGTTTGCTAAAAAACTGTTTGGTAATACATCGCCCTTAGGCAAGCAGATAGTTATTGGTCAGAGTGTTAATTGCATAGTTACAGGCGTAGTTGAGGATATTTCAAAAAAATCGAATTTTATTAAATGCGATGCAATCGTAAATTTTCGATGCCTTGCCGATATATGGGACTGGCAGGAATTATTAACCAGTTATGGAAATTGTTCGTTTGGTTTATATTTTTTGGCAAAGCCTAATACTGATTTGCAAAGTAAAGCCCCTCTGGTTCTTAAAATGTTTAAAAAAGACTTTTGGATGTACCAAGATGGACGATTTAAGGTCGCTAAGTTTGAACTATTAACTGACAGCTATTTTAGTACAATACGAGGTAGTGGCGTCAATACAAACAATAAAATACTTGTATCAATATTTTCGGCTATTGTTTTGTTAATATTGGTATTGGCAATAATAAATTATATAAACTTAACCATTGCACAATCGGGGTTAAGGGTTAAAGAGACAGCAATAAAAAAACTGGTGGGCAGTTCGCGAAAAAAGCTTATTGTGCAATATATAACCGAATCGGTAGTATTGTGTTATGCAGCTTTTGCGTTAGCCCTGCTTTTCAGCTTTTTAATTGAACCTGTATTTAATAATTTATTGCAAACCGAACTCAATCTTTCGGCAAAAATAACAGGCAATTTATTTGTTTTGTCAATTGTTGCAGTAACCGCAATTGGTCTGCTGTCGGGTATAATACCGGCATTGGTAATTACCAAGTTAAACGCGGTTGATGTTATTAAAGGCAGTTTCAGGCGTAAAAGCAAAGCAGTTTATTCGCGCGTGTTAATCGGGTTTCAATATGTAATAGTTATAGCATTGTTAATATCAACCATTATTATTTTAAGGCAAACCAACTATATGATGAATATTAATCTTGGTTTTAATTCAAGCAATATTGTTTTGTTTGAGAATAATTTAGATGCAAAAGAAAAGCAAGCATTTAAAAGTAAGCTATTGTCAATAGCGGGTGTCAAAAACGTATCGTTTGTAAAGGGTAGCCCTATTGATGGTGGCAATAATCAATCATTTAATTATAATAATAAACCGGTTAGTTTTCAGTCGTTTGTTGTCGATTCGTCATTTTTCCCGATGATGCAAATAAAAACTACGCCCACAGGTGTGGCATACTCAAAAAAAGGAGTTTGGATAAATAAAAAAGCCATAAAAACTTTAGAGTTAGACACTTTGCCTAAAAAGTTTAAATTTTCGGGTACCGATGTGCCTGTTCTTGGAGTTGTAAATGACTTTAATTATGGCTCGGTACATGAAAATATTGGTCCTGTTATTATACAACAACTCAAAAACGATGGATATGCATGGAGTTTTTTAGTGCATATTGAGGCTAACAATACAGTTTCAATATTAGAAAATATTAAAACTGCATATAGCGAATTTACGGGTGGGCTGCCTTTTGATTACGAGTTTATGGATGATACAATCCAAAGTTGGTACGAGCAAGAACAAAAAACTACCCAAATAATGAGTGCATTTACCACCCTTGCAATTATAATATCAGTTATGGGAATATTTGCAATGTCGCTGTTTTATG
>CAYQPP010000440.1:0-2076 GCA_964419235.1 uncultured Bacteroidales bacterium | reverse complement strand
AGTAATTTTTATAATAGCATTTTTGTTAGAGTTGTTCAAACAGAAAAGAAAATGTAAGTTTGCAGTATTGCAGAAGCAGTTAAATACATGAATAGGGTTACCTATTTAGTTCTCAAAGTCTTGATTAGATGATTTGTGTTTGGTATAGATAGGTCAAATATTCTATAAGTAACATTTAACAAACAATAATAAAGTAAATAACAAAAATATTTAAAACAATGTGTTAAATTATATTACTTGATTATTAAGTAGTTATAATAAATATCATTCATTAAAATAATACTAAAAAATACAGTTTAATGCTGAAAATTGTATATTGAGTGTTGAATATTCATTTTTTGTAAATTAAGATACGACTTGAATGGGTAACTTTATAAATGAATTTAGAAGCATCCAAAATATTATTTAACACTAAATACTTATTACTCTTTAAAAAATGATACCTCTTTTTATTTCCATAGGCTTTTTTGATTTGCTCGATATATTGTTGGTGGCTTTTCTTTTATATCATTTATATAGGCTGGTAAAAGGAACGGTGGCTATAAATATTTTTGGTGGCATATTGGTTATACTTTTTATTTGGTGGTTGGTAAAACTGCTTGACATGAACCTTTTGAGCAAGATACTGGGGTCGGTGATAGGGGTAGGGGCAATTGCTGTAATTATAGTATTTCAGCAGGAGATACGGCGGTTTTTGCTTGTTTTAGGCACGCAGCATATATTTGACAGAAACCTCCCTTTTCAGAGCTATTTCAATAAAAACTATTCAAGCATCACAAATAAAACGCTAAAAGAGATTGTGCGGGCCTGTCGCCATATGGCAAAAACAAAAACAGGGGCACTTATTGTTATATCGGCACGTTCAGAGCTGCTTACGTATATTCAAACAGGTGATTTTTTTGATGCTGAAGTTAAGCACCGCCTTTTAGAAACGCTATTTTTTAAAAACAGTCCTATGCACGACGGGGCGGTAATAATTGTGGGCGATAAAATTAAGGCGGCACGCTGCATATTGCCTGTTGATGATAACTTGCACCTTTCGGCACGTTTAGGACTACGCCACCGTGCAGCAGTTAGCATGGCTATGGAGACTGATACTGTTGTTGTAACAGTGTCGGAGGAAACCGGTGGAATAAGCTATGTAAAGGGAAATGATTTGAAAAACGATGTTTCGCCTGAAATGCTGTCGGCTTTTTTGATTAAAGAGTTTGTGGCAACAACAGATAAATAGAGGTTAAGGCAAAATACTTTAACCACATTACTAAAACTGCTGCTAAAAACGTCTTTTGTCCCTTTTAAATTTTACTTTGTTCTCTTCTCTTGCCAACAACCTCACAATATTTTTTTGGTGGGTAACTATAAGCAATACGCTAATTATTATTGAAAAAAGTATTAGCGAAATAATAGTCTCCTTAAATATAAAGATTATTTGAAAAGGGAATGTAAGCCCTGCTATCATCGAGCTTAACGAAACATATTTTGTAATTAATAAAATTAATACAAAAATAAGCAAAGTAATTAATGCTGAAATGGGGTGTATTGCAAATACAACACCAAGAAGCGTAGCAACACCCTTGCCACCTTTAAAGCCAACATATATCGGGAAAATGTGGCCTAAAACAACCATACTGCCCAATAAAAGCTGAAAATTTACATAACCTGCCGTTGCAGGTATGTATTGATATGCAAAATGAATAAGGCTGACAGACAGAAAACCTTTAAACATATCTAAGAAAAACACCACAATACCGGGAAAAGTCCCTAATATCCTAAATGTATTAGTGGTTCCTGCATTACCACTCCCGTGTTCTCTAATATCGATATTATAGAACCATTTGCCAATCCAAACTGACGAAGGGATAGAGCCTAATAAATAGGCTGTAATGCTTAAAACAATACTAACTAGAACTGGATGCATAATTTAAGTTTTATGAAACAAATGTAATATAAAATGTTTTAATCGCAATTTTTATATGATAAATACTGCCACAAAACAAAAACCTCGCCAAATATTATTTACGATGCTAAAGTGTTTGTTTACAGTTGTATAAAGATTTGTTTTTTATGGTAATAAAT
>CAYQPP010000439.1:0-2085 GCA_964419235.1 uncultured Bacteroidales bacterium | reverse complement strand
AGTAGCAATAGGAGAAATTTCAATAACTCTATGGCTTTTAATTAAAGGTGTAAAAGATAACATATCAACAATAGAAAAACAATGACGGTAATTGATAGATTCATATTTGGATAGTAAAAAATAAAAGAGAAAAAACAACGAACTGCTAACGTTGCGGTAAAAGTAGTGTGGAGTTTAAAACACCAAACTACCCGACCAAAAACAAAGTTAATTAAAAGCAGCAAAGTTACAACCTGCCAGTACGCCCACATTGTTTTTTACCGCGTGTTAGCAAAAGTACATTAATAATTTGCTATCAATGACTCATAAGGAATATTCAATTTATTGTGCAAATTACGAATCATATTTAAAGTCAATTTCCTTTTTCGACTAAAAATTTCCGAAACTCGACTTTTATATCCAATAATTATAGCCAAATCCTTTTTCGTCATTTCCATTTGTTCCATTCTAAATTTTATTGCTTCGATTGGGTCTGGTGCTCCTATTGGATAAAATTCATCTTCATATTTTTCGATAAGAACAGATATTAATTCTGCTTCGTCTCCTTCTTTAGAATCAATTGGTGCATGAAATATCTCTTCAAGTCTTTTTAAAGATTGGTTATAATCCTTTTCTGTTTTAATAACTTTTACATCCATAATTTCTAAATTTTTTCTGCATTTATCTTATCGTAATCTGTATGTGTACCTATAAATCTAATAAAAATCCATTGCCGCAAATAATTAATTTCAACAATTAATCGATACTTATTTCCACAAATATTAAAAACAACTCGACTTTGTTTTAATATACTTGCTTTTGCATATTCTTGTTTGATATCAGTAGGAGTTTTCCATTTTGCCTTTGAAGTTTCTTTAAACCAAGTTTTTAATTGGTCTTCTGCGTCATTATGCTTTTCCCAAAACTCTCTCAATATCTTTTTCGCAATAACTCTCATCTGTTTCCAAGTTTACGACAAAGATAATAAAAAGTTACCAATATGGTAAATTAATTGTAGTTATTTTTATGAAACTAGTATTTTTGCTAACACTCAATAAAAACTACACAATCAATGAATTATCAAAACTTGCAATAAATAAAAGTTTTGATAATTTTCATGTATGTTTGCATTAAGAAAAATTGATAAGAAGAAAAGAATATCTTGACAAATCATTGTTGTATAAAAGCAAAAATATTATATAAGTAGTAACAGACTTACATCGTTCTGGTAAATCTACGCTTTTAGAAATATTTAATAGGTAGGCGAAACCCCAAGCGTGAGATTAAAACCTCATTGACAAAGCAACTCCCATTCCACCATAATTTGTAGGGATTAATCCTATTTTCCAATCTAACTTTTTATCCTTATTAATTCTGTTGTGATTGTTAATAAACTCGTAAATATCATTTTCGCCGGGGTATAGTATTGCTCCAATAATTACTTCTGACAAAACCACTATACCACCCGCAGCTATAAAGCCCACTCCACCCTCGTCTGTACTTACAATATCTTCATTTTCAATATGAGTACTATTCATTTGCTTTAACTCTTTGTTAAATCCATAAATAATTAAAGATGACCCTACAATACTACCTGATGCCCAAACAATTAATGCTTGTTTGCGTTTTTGCTCAAGTAATTTGAATTTTGGAAGAAGTTGTTTATAAACCTCGTTATTATCATTTTGCAAATCGCCCATAAAAGATTCTAACCCTTTAATATCAGATGAATAATAACAGTTTCCATATTCAAAATGCTTTGGCATTTTAATATCAACTTGATTTATTTGTGCGTTAGAAAAAAAAGGGAGGAGTGTTAAAAATAATAGAGAGAGATAGTTATTTATTTTCATAGCTGTATAATTTTGGTTAAAAATACTTTATTGCCACAATAAATATATTTTAACAATAATTATACCAAAATATAAAAAAGGATATCTGTAAGTCGTTGGATAAGTTTACTGAATAATAGTAACATACCATTAAATTAAACTATGTTTTAGTCAAATATCGTAATGCATTAACAATTGTACATTAGATTAGCACCCAAATTTATTTGGGTGTATAAAACAATTACAAAACACCCCAAATTTTCAATAAGTTTGC
>CAYQPP010000438.1:0-2091 GCA_964419235.1 uncultured Bacteroidales bacterium | reverse complement strand
TCTAACATCTAATTTATTGCATTAAACCTATTTTTTACTATTTTTGAACAAGTCAATTAAAAGGGTAATCAAATATTTTTTGTATGAAGACAATAATTCAACTATTTGAGGAGAATGTAGCTAAGTATCCGAATAATCCGTTGTTAATGGAGAAGATAACAGACAAGTATGAGAGTACTTCCTACATAGAGGCAAAAGATAAAATTGAAAATTATGCAGCAGGGCTGTTGAGTCTTGGTATAAAAAAAGGCGACAGGCTGGCATTATTGTCCGAGGGTAGAAACGACTGGGTTTATAGCGAATTGGCAATGCTATATGTGGGAGCAATAAATGTTCCTTTATCAATTAAGCTTGAACCTGCCGAATTGCAGTTTAGGTTGCAGCACTCAGGCACCCGAATGGTTGTTGTTTCAAAAAGGCAGGCCAATAAGGTTGAGTCTATTATGTCAGAACTTACTGAACTCGAAAAGGTTATTTATATCGACGGTAAAGATAACTGCAACGATAATGAGCTGGAGTGGTCAAAAGTATATGATTTGGGGGTTGAGTATAATAATGCAAACCCCGATGCTGTAAATCAGGCAAAAACGAGCGTAAAAGGCAACGATTATGCAAATATAACTTATACATCGGGCACAACAGCCGACCCAAAGGGGGTAGTGCTGTCGCACCGAAACTATACGGCAAATGTAGAGCAATCGTTGTCGCTGGTTACAATACCCGACACTTTTAAAACACTATTGATACTGCCGTTAGACCATTGTTTTGCACACGTTGCAGGCATTTATAGTTTTATAGCAAACGGTGCTTCAATGGGTTTTGTGCAAATGGGCGATACGCCTATGCAAACCCTTAAAAATATTCCTATAAACATTAAGGAGATAAAACCCGACTTGTTGTTGAGCGTGCCTGCCCTTGCCAAAAATTTTAAAAAGAATATTGAAAAAGGAATCGCCGAAAAGGGGAAGTTTACCGAAAACCTGTTCAATTATGCACTTAAGGTGTCATATAAATATAATAAAATCGGTTTTGACAAAGGTAAAGGGTTAAATGCCTTACGAAAACCTTTGGTAAAACTTTTTGAGAAGGTTTTGTTTAGCAAGGTGCGCGATGTTTTTGGGGGCGACCTTAAATTCTTTATCGGTGGTGGTGCATTGCTTGATATTGAGCTGCAACGCTTTTTTTATGCAATTGGTATTCCCATGATGCAGGGGTATGGCTTATCAGAGGCTACTCCTGTTATTTCATCAAATTCATTAAGGATACATAAATTGGGCTCGAGCGGGTATTTGGCTAAACCAATGGAGTTGAAAATACGCGACGAAGACGGAAATGAACTGCCTATTGGCGAAAAGGGTGAAATAACCATTAAAGGCGAAAATGTTATGCAGGGCTATTGGCGTAATGAAAAAACCACTGCCGAAACCATTAAAGACGGCTGGTTGCATACCGGCGATTTGGGTTATATGGACACTGACGGTTTTTTATATGTGTTGGGACGTTTTAAAAGTTTGTTGATAAGCTCCGACGGCGAAAAATACTCGCCTGAATCAATTGAGGAGATGCTGGTGGCTAAATCGCCGTTTATTGAACATGTAATGCTGCATAATAATCAAGACCCTTATACCATTGGTTTGATAGTGCCAAATAAAGAAACCCTTAAAAAAGCAGTTGCCGACAAAGGGTTAGATGTTAGCTCGATAGAGGCTAAAGAAGAGGCTTTGCAGATAATTCAACAAGAGATAAACGAGTTTAAAAAAGGCGGTAAATTTGAAGGGGAGTTTCCCGAGCGGTGGCTGCCTGCTGCTGTTGGTATTGTTGAAGAGCCTTTTACCGAACAAAACAAAATGATTAACAGTACATTAAAAATGGTTCGCGGCAAAATAACCGAACACTATAAAAATAAAGTTGATTATCTTTTTACACTCGAGGCCAAGGAAATTACCAATGATAACAATAAAAAGGCAATAGATATTTATATTGGTAATTAGTGCTTAAAATCAAAATCCGGGGGTATGTAAGTCTAAAGTCTAACATCTAAAGTCTAAAGTCTAAAGTCTAAAGTCTAAAGTCTAAAGTCTAAAGTCTAAA
>CAYQPP010000437.1:0-2099 GCA_964419235.1 uncultured Bacteroidales bacterium | reverse complement strand
GATGCACAAATTGTACAGTATATTCAAGAGCTGATTGAAAAAGTTGAATAAAAAAATAAAAAGTTTTTCGGGCTTTGGCAGATAAGCACAACCACCCATAAGTATATAATTAAACTTGAATTATAGCACCGTTTTTCGTATTTTTGAAACAAACAGTTAAAATATGCCATCGATAACACTACATAATTTAGACGAAAAATTGTACAGCTTGTTAAAAAGCGAATCCAAAAAAAAAGGGTTGAGTTTAAATAAAACAATCAAGCAGCTGTTAAAATACCATTTTGGGTTGTCAAAAACCCAAACAGATGATTTTGATGAATTTTCGGGTGTTTGGTCAAAATCTGACGAACAAGAATTTTTGAATAACACAAAGGAGCTAAATACTATTGATAAAAATGATTGGGAATAAAATATTATTAGACACCAATATATATAGTAATTTTTTAAGAGGAAATATTGAAATATTAGATTGTATAAAAAACAGTTCACACATATATATCTCAATATTTGTTATTGCCGAATTACTGTCAGGTTTTAAAGGAGGCTCAAAAGAAGAACAGAATATAAAAATTTTAAACAATTTTTTAAATAAGAAAAAAGTTGAAATTATTGATGCAAATCACGAGACTTCAAAATTATTTACCATAATAAAAAATCAACTTAAACAAGATGGAAAGCCTATCCCTATAAATGATATTTGGATTGCAGCACACTCTATGCAAACTTATTCTACTCTTATTTCAAACGATAAGCATTTTAACTATATTAAGAATATTAAGGTTCTAAATATCTAAATAAATGCATCCCAAACTTATACTCCTTATTATTGTTTTTTTTGTCAAAACTGGCTGTGCGCAGTTAATAATCGACACTTCGCTATCGGCAAACAGCCTTGTAAAAAAAGTTTTAACAGGCAGCTCAACCAATTTTATCATTAATAATATAGCCTATTCAGGGGCAAAAACGTCGATAGGGTATTTTGAAATCAATTCAAAATACAATACACTAATCAATAGGGGTATTATTATCTCAACAGGCAATGTTTTTGACGCAATAGGGCCAAATACCGTTCCCAACAAAAGCTCAAAATCATCAAATTATGGTAACAGCGACCTTAACCATATTGTCGATGCCGAAACTTTCAATGCGGCAACATTAGAATTTGGTTTCTATTCAAACACCGACAGCATCTCATTTAATTTCTTTTTTGCCTCAGAGGAGTACCCCGAATACGTAAACAAAAACGTTAACGATGTTTTTGCGTTTTTTTTGATAAACAACGAGTTGGGTATCCACAAAAACATTGCAGTTTTACCTCATGGCAATATACCGGTGTCAATAGACAATATCAACTCAATTACAAACAGCGCATACTATATCGAAAACAAAGCGTGGGATAAAAACAATATCGAAAAATGGGCCGACAATATGAAACAAGGCGAGCTGGCCTACACTTTTCAATTCGACGGCTTATCAACATTGCTCCATGTGGGCTCAAAAGTTGTACCCAACAAATACTATAAACTAAAGCTTGCTATTGCCGATGTTGGCGACGATAATTTTGATTCGGCAATTTTTTTAGAGGCCAAATCTTTTAAAAACTCCGGTAATACCGACAAAGAACAAAGCTTGCCAATCAGCTTAATTAAAAACGAGTTGGGCAACGATATAATTGTTGATGCCGACTCAGCCATAACCATTGGTTTTAACATTGAATTCGAATTCGATTCCGATAAAATTATAGGGATAGACTCGTACCGATTTTTAGAAAAACTTTACGCCATTTTAATGTATGACAAAAACCTAATTATCGAAGTAAACGGTTTTACCGACAATATAGGCACAAAAGAGTACAATAAAACCCTATCGGAAAAAAGGGCTAAAAATATTGCAGAGTATTTAATTGCAAAAGGCATTAATAAAAACAGGATTAAGCCTTTTGGGTTTGGCAATTCAAACCCCATTAGCAATAGTAATTTTTCGTTGAACAGAAGGGTAGAATTCAGGTTTATAAAATAGCAGTAAAAATAAATACTGTAAATAATCAGTATTAAATATTATTTTTCCAAATTTGCCGATGCAAGTAATAATGCTCATGC
>CAYQPP010000436.1:0-2110 GCA_964419235.1 uncultured Bacteroidales bacterium | reverse complement strand
TGGCGTCTTTGTCCGAAGGCAGTGTATGCCATGCGTTCGACGATGTTGCCTTGGCTGTTGGTGATGGTGTTGATGGAGCCGAGGTTGTTGTTTGGGGTCATGTTGCCGTTGGCGTCGTAGAGGTAATTGTCTGATGTTGGCACTATTAGGGTGTAGTTGTTATTGTAAGTGCCTACTGAAATATAGTGAGTGTTGCTTGTGTTGGTAGTGAAGGTGATTTTTGAGTTGTGACCAATGTCGCCATCGTCGTTGGTGACACCTGAGATTAGAGTGCTAGTGTTGCCATGGATGCCTTTGGGGCAGGTTTTGATGTATAAATCCTTTGGATGTTGCGGCGTATGTTAATTTGAGTTCGCATAAGGTAATATTCTACCTTGTTGAATTTTTAAATGGAGGGGTTTTGAGTTTTACGCTTACCAATATGAATTTAAGATTTTTTTGTTTTTCATTGTTCGGTTTTTTTGCAAGCAAAAAAATAAAAAGCATTTGTATTAAATTTACAGAAAAGAGATTGTAGTGCTATTATATGGTGGGGTTGTTCTTTAATAATCAACCTTGATTGCTTTGGTGCAGTTGTAATACCCTTAAAAAACCAAACCACTCATAAGTAGAAAATTCTATAATAAACAACTAAAGATTCACATGAAGAAATCAAAATACACAGACACACAAATCGTTAATACACTAAAACAAAACTAAGTAAATATATCCGTGGCTGAATTGTGCAGAGAATATTCAATATCTCAAGCAACATTCTACAAATAGTGTTCAAAATATGGCGATGCAGACATCTCGCTTAAAAGGGCTTGAATTAGAAAATACTCAGTTCAAGCGTATGACTGAGAGTGAGTTAAAACTGCAAATTATAAAGGATGCTTTGGCAAAAAATTTTTAAAGCCATCTCAAAGGTGTGAGATGGCTTTAAATATTAACAAACAAAATAAGACCACAAGTATTAAACTTGTTTGTGAAGTTTGTAACATCAGCAAAAGCACTTATTACCACAAACCCAAACTCAGTGATGAAAATACCATAATTGCTGACTGGCTACCAAGGTTGGTCACAGCGCATAAGCGTTGGGGTTTTAAACTCTGTTATTTATATTTACGCAACATAAAAGACTTTAAATGGAATTACAAAGTGTTTACAGAATATACCGAGAACTGGAACTAAATCTAAGGATCAAGCCAAGGAAAGGTTTATTCGTTTTGTAATAGTTCAAGCACGAGTTTAGTCTTGAATGCAGAGGTGTATTTAGTTCGTTTTTTACTCCGATTTTTTTGTTTAGTTTAATGGGTTTAAAGTAAGAAAAATTAAATTGTTGTCTGAAATTGTTAGGGTTTTATAGTCTTTGTCAAGATAACTGGTAAGGGCTATTTTTTAAATGGAAGTGTTGTACTTGTGGGTTGAATTCGCCCATTTATTTTAATTTTAAAACTTTAACCTCATGATGAAGATCCATTTCTAAATGAACTTCTTGATTTTTTGCATCAAAAATTCTTAATGAATCATCACTAATATTTGAGTCATATTCTTCTATATTACAAGATATGTCATAAAGATTGTTTAACACCCAAATATCTTCTATAGAACTATCATTGTTATAAAAAATTGCTTTTAACGGAAAGATTGGTTTATTCATATCTGCCACCCACCTCGATACGGTCTATGTTTTCCCTAAAAAGCAGCCTGCTTCCATTATTTTTTAAGACCTTGGTGTTTTTATATTTCACTCTATAAACAAACCAAAAATAAAAAATTACACCAGCAAACATAATACAAAAAGATAAAAACCAAAGAAATTTATATTTCAAATTTTTATTTTTGATTAAATGATAAATCATCCAAAAGAATAATATAACTCCTGAAAACCAACTTTGCAAAAAAATAATTTGCATAACCAAATCTGGGTCAAATATAAGTCCAGAAAAAAATATGTATGCAAACATAACCCAATTAAAACAAAGATAATATCCAAAATATAATTTAAATTTATTCATAGTTAATACGCTGGTTACATTATCCTAAAACCCCTGACAACTTTTTAAAATTTCTTATAGCCCAATTTAAGAAGCCTTCGCCTTTTCTTGATTTAATTTTACACGCTCCC
>CAYQPP010000435.1:0-2117 GCA_964419235.1 uncultured Bacteroidales bacterium | reverse complement strand
GTAGAATTGAAAGTGAATGGTATTGATAAGCAGGAATTGTATTGGTTTGTTAATCAATCAAATATAAATATCACACATTGTGATGAACGTTTATGTGATCCGCAATTTGTCGGCTTTTTTACAAAAAATAAGTTTTATATAGGAAGTTACGATGACGTGCAATCTGAAAAAGGTGAAGTAAGGGTTAAAGGAGAACTAATTACTACCCCAGAAGTTATAGAAGTCTATGCAGGTCATATAGTAGAGAAATATAATAAGTTTGTTGTTGACTTTATGTAAAATTTTATATGCAGGTAATTTTAAATATTTTCATATCGCTGTTATTGTTTATTATAACTTCTCTATCTATATCTATAATTTATAGAACCACTCATTTTTTTCATATTGCACACGCAATAATGATTACTTTTGGTGCATATCTTATTTATTTATTTGCTAATGTCACAAATCTATATATATCAGTAATTTACACTATAATATTAACGATAATTTTAAGTCTCGTTATTTATCTATTTATCTACAACTCTTTACTAAAAAAACAAGTCCCCCCTTGGCAAATGCTTATTGCATCATTGGGTGTTTATATTGTATCACAAAATCTTATTTCAATGTGTTTCGGTGATGATACCAAAAGTTTTAGAATATGGGAAATTAAGGAAGGACATCAATTTTTGGGTGCTTATATTACCGATGTGCAAATTATTACTATTGTTGTTAGTATTATTTTGCTATTTTTAAGTTGGTTGTTTATAGAGAAAACAAAAGCAGGGAAACAAATCAAAGCGGTTTCATCCAATCCGGAAATGGCAAGTATTTTGGGAATTTCCAAAGAAAAAGCTATTTTGGTTAGCTTTGCTTTGGGTTCAGGTTTAGCGGCTGTTGCCGGTATTCTTATTGCCGCAGATACGGATATGACACCTACAATGGGTTTTAATTGGTTGCTGTATGCAGTTATTGCAATGATAATCGGCGGTATGGGAAAAATGCGTTACTTGTTTATGGGTGCTTTGTTGCTTGCTACGGCTCAACATCTTTCGGCGTATTATTTGGATAGCAAATGGATGAATGCTACGGCATTTATCATTTTAATCATATTTTTATACTTTAAACCTTACGGTTTTAGCGGTCAGAAACTTAAAAAAGCAGAAATTTAATGGATTATATCTTACATCTTGCCATATTAATAGCAATCTACACAATACTTTCGCAATCGTTGAGTATTGTAGCAGGTTACAGCGGACAACTTTCGTTGGCTCACGCAGGTTTTTATGGTATTGGTGCTTATACTTCGGCTTTGCTTTCGGTTAATTACGGCTTGCCTGTTATTGTTACTTTGCCTTTGGCAATGCTTTTGTCGGGAATTATCGCTTATATCGTTTCAAAAATAGCGGTTAAGACCGTAGATGATTATTACATTATCATTACTTTGGGTATTCAAGTGGTTATTTTTTCCATATTAAATAATTGGCAGGAAGTAACCCGCGGACCTTTGGGTATTCCGGGAATACCTTCAATCAGTTTCTTTGGGTTTTCATTAGATAGCAAAATCTCATTTTTAATTTTTGCAATGCTAATATCCGGTTTTATTTGGTTTATCATTCATAATTTGGTTTCATCGCCATTCGGCAGACAACTCAAAGCATTAAGCGAAGATGAAATATTTACCAAAAGTCTTGGAAAAGATGTTTATCAAGCCAAAATCGTTTCTTTCGTAATTAGTGGAATGTTGGCATCGGTTGCCGGTGTTTTATATGCTCATTATATCAGCTACATCGACCCGACAAGTTTTACCATAGATGAAAGTATTTTTATTTTAAGTATCGTAATCATCGGCGGAATGAGAAATTTAACCAAAATATTTTTGGCAACGGTATTTCTTATTCTATTACCCGAAATATTTAGATTTATCGGAATGCCATCAAGCATAGCCGCCAATATGAGACAAATATTTTACGGAATAGCATTGATACTTGTAATTTATCAATATGGAAGAAAGAAAACGGAAAAAAGAGAAATAGCAACATAGCCACCGCATTTGTCAAGCACATTGCAAAAACGCTCAAAGCCACCCGCACAAGCCAATTTTTGCAAAGAGCTTGCCAAGCCAACGCACAGGG
>CAYQPP010000434.1:0-2121 GCA_964419235.1 uncultured Bacteroidales bacterium | reverse complement strand
TTCTATTTTTTTGTGATTTTTATGTAACAGTTTTATCATGATTGATAGAGATTTTTGTTATGTAATTTTATGATACAAATCAATTTGCAATATATTTTACTTTATGCATGTTTTATATATCGGCGGTAATTTTATCTTTGTAAATAAATTTAGAGAAGCATTTAACATTGAAAGTTGTGGATTTAAGATTTAAATAAATTATAATCAGATGAAGAAAGCGGCAACAATAAAAGATATAGCAAGAGCAATAGGTGTTTCAATATCAACTGTATCAAGGGCATTACAAGATAAACCCGAAATTTCGGAAGAGACCAAAAAGCTGGTTCGCGATATGGCAAAAAAAATGAAATATCGTCCTAACTCTATGGCTGTTGCTCTGAAAACACAAAAATCGTATTCAATAGGTGTTGTTGTACCGCAAATTGTTAGTGCTTTTTATGCTTCGGTAGTAAAAGGTATTGAGCAAGTTGCCAATAATTTGGGATATCAGGTTTTTGTAAGTTCGTCAAACGAGGATATGAAAAAGGAGCAAAACAATGTTTACGGTTTTCTCGACCACAGAGTTGACGGTATGATAGTCTCTTTGTCGAAAGCTACCGACAGTTTTGATCATATCAACTATATTGAAGATAATGATGTTCCTTTGGTGTTGTTCGATCGCACATCAAAAGAGATAAATGTTCCGAAAGTTGTGGCAAACGATGCCGATGCCGCTTATATGGCTGTTTCGCATTTAATATTGAAAGGAGCCAAACGCATTGCATTAATCACGGGACCTGAACATATGCTTATCGGACGAAACAGATTCAGAGGCTATAAGGCTGCTTTGGCAAATAATAATATTGATTTTGATGAAAATATTGTAGTTAGATGTAATTTAACGGTAGAAGATGCAAAAAATGAAACTCACAAATTGCTAACAATGGAAAATCCGCCCGATGCAATTTTCGGTATCAACGACGAGGTAGCTATTGGTGCTTTGTTTGCAATAAAAGATGAGAAAATAAAGATACCCGATGATATTATGGTAGTGGGATTTTCGAACAGTAACCGTTCGCGGTATATGGAACCATCGCTTACTACAATGGACCAAAATCCCGAAAAAATCGGAACGCTTGCTGCAACTCTTTTATTTGAACAGATAAACGGGAAACCCGGATTTGGTGCTACAAAAGAGATTATTGTGCCTGCTACTTTAATTGTCAGAACATCATCAAACAGAAAGTAAGTTTTAATATAAAAACAGACTGTGTCTCTAAGCATAAAATTGAAGTTGAATACTTAATTCATTAATACTATTTTTACCTAAAAAAATAAACTATTTATTAACATAATATATATATAATATGAAAAAGATAATTTATGCCGGTATTTTTCTTGTATTTGCGGCAACGTCTTGCACACAAGGCGATAAAAAAAGTAATAATATGGATAATCCGCTATTAACAGAGTTTACTACTCCTTTTGGTGTTCCACCATTTGATAAAATAAAGCCGGAACATTACATGCCTGCTTTTATTGAAGGTATGAAAGAACAAAAAGAAAATATTGATAAGATAGTAAACAACACGGAAGAAGCTACTTTTGAAAATACCATTGAAGCATACGAAAACAGTGGTGTATTACTTGGAAAAGTAGGAGGTGTATTTTATAATATAAAAGAAGCTGCTACCAACGATAAACTTGATGAAATTTCAAAAGAGTTGGCTCCGATGATGTCAAGTCATAGAGATGATATTAAGTTAAACGAAAAACTTTTTGCAAAAATAAAAGTCGTTTATGATAAAAAAGATGAGCTTAATCTTACAACAGAACAACAAACATTGCTTGAAAATACTTATCAAAGTTTTGTAAGAGGCGGTGCTAATTTAACAGGTGAACAAAAACAACGTTTCAGAGAGATAAACAAGGATTTATCGTTATTGTTTTTGCAATTTGGTGACCATGTTCTTGCTGAAAATAATCGTTTTATATTGGTAGTTGATAATAAAGACGATTTAGCGGATTTGCCCGAAAGTTCTATTGCCGCAGCTGAAAAAACAGCAAAAGAAAAAGGTCTTGATGGTAAATGGGTATTTACAATTCACAAACCAAGTTTACTTCCGTTTTTGGAAAATGCCG
>CAYQPP010000433.1:0-2126 GCA_964419235.1 uncultured Bacteroidales bacterium | reverse complement strand
ATCGGCATAATTAATGTTCATCCCCTCACCTGTTGAAATATTGTAGTTTTTAAAAAAACAATTGTCAATCTTAAAAGTACCCCTATGTATCCAAATCAACGTTACCCTGTCGCCATTAACCATTAACCGCCTATTCTTTATTATATATTTACTGTTCAAAAACTCTACTGTTGAGTTCTTTGAGCGGAAAAGTCCATCTTGAATATTGCAGTAATCAAATAAAACCACACCGTTTTTATTGTAACTGTAAATGTAATCCCAAACCGTTTCTTGTGGCACAAACCAAATAGAATCTGTTTTTGTGCCTTTTGCAATAATACTGCCTGAATTATGAAAACCGCCGCTTTCAGAAAGCAATAGTTTGCAGCCCGGTTCGATAGTCAAAGTTGCCTTTTTTTTTATTATCCATGTGGCATTGATTAAATGAGGCGAGTTTTCTTTTAACAATATTGTGTCAGAATCAATTTGTACGTTTTTAATGGGGAAAATCTCAAATGAGTTTTTTGTATCAAACCCTTCTATCTCATTAACCCCATCTGTTGCATATACCCTCCAATAGTATTTGCCCGGAGATAATCCCGATAAAAAACATAATGTATCTTTAATGCCTTCAATTACCTTTGTATGCCCATCTTCTAATAAAAAATGTTTTCCGTAGATTAGCCTGTATTTTATCTGTTTTTTTGATTTTGAGCTATTCCACCTAAGTATTATATTCTTTGTGTGCGGTTTAACAACTCTTTTCAACTCAAATGAGCCGGGGATACTACTAAATTGATTAAGGATATAATCAACCCGATTTGCAATAAACTTTTTTTCCTTTTTCAGCTGTTTTATCCAACCTGACACTTCTTCAATCTTATCTGTATTATCATTGCTTACTGCATCTTTTAACAAAACCCCACAATTATCAATTATAGGGTCAATATTATTATTGTTGAAAATCGTTTTTCCCAATTCTATTACTTTGCCCTCAATATCTTTTAATATATCATTATTCAAAAAGCATTTCTCAACCAATGGGTTGTCCGATTCCCAATTACTTGAGGTCTCGTGGTATTTGTATGGTTTATAATTATAGAAACTCAATGTCTTGTCCATGTCCCATGGCAACATTTGCCATTTGTTATTGCCGTTTATATCATGATATAAGTAATAATTATGATAATATGTGCTGCCATGCTGCAAAAGCATATTCATTGCCATTAAAGTTATAAGCTTGTCGTATTCAAAGGTTTGTTTCAGGTAACTTTTAAAATTTTTAACAGGAATTGTGTCTATTTGGTTAATAAGTATTTGTAAATCATCCCAATTCTCTTTTTTATTCGACTTTTTTTCCCATTTTACATGAATATCATCAAAATGGCTTAAACAAGCCCCATCTTTTGTTGCCTTATATAAATTCCCCTTTGAATCAAGATAATTTCTTTCTAAAAAATGTTTATCAATATTCTCAACTTGCAGATAGAGTCCAAAAAAAACTCCGTTTAATTTTAGCTTTACAAAGTTGGCGTTAAATGCAATTAACCCTGCTTGTTGTATTAAATACGATGATAAATATTGACGGACATAGCTTTTGTCAGTCCATTCGCTATTCAAATTAATCTTTTTGCCCTCGCCAACAGGTATTCTGCTTTTTTTAAAAACAATCTTCAATGATTTTTTATCATATTTACGTGATGAATCGCCACGCAACCTCATTTTTGCATCAATAGTATCGCCTTTGCTGATAAACTTAATTGGGATATAAATATTTTCACTATAATGTTTATATATACTATCTAATAAATTTTGCTCGCAGAGTATTTCAAAATCTTTAACTATCACATTTATAGATGTTTCTTGCTTATGACATGAACAAAAAACAACTAAATGACTTAAAACAATTATTCCTAATTTCTTTGATAGGTTCATTATGGAAGCATTTAATTCTATTTTATTTAATAAAACAAAGAAAATAAAATTAAAATAAAAGGAGACAGTATTTGTATCTAATCTTTGCCATTTACCACTCTTAAGCCATAGATATATGAATTTGTATAATCAATATTTACAGTTTCAATTTTTGGCACAATAACACCTACTCAATCTCCAGTTCATACAAAACACCCTCTAATTTTTTTGCG
>CAYQPP010000432.1:0-2147 GCA_964419235.1 uncultured Bacteroidales bacterium | reverse complement strand
TTTTGCTTGTTGTGTTTTTTGTAAGCACCTCTATGTCGTGCGTCATTATATATAATGTAAAAAAACAGCTTAACAAAGTTTTGCTTGATGAGAAAAATCAATTAAACGAAAGGATACTCGAAGAGTTCAGATATTTTGGCATCTACCTGGACCATCTCGAAAACCAAACAACACGTGCTTATAAAAATAGAATAATCAAAGCGGCAAACTACTTAAATAAAAACTGGGAACATGCCAATAAAGTACCCATCGATACTTTAAAAAAAATTGCCCAAAACATTGAGGTTGACGACATTTTACTAATAAACAGAAATGGTATAGTTGCAAAAAGCACCTTAAAAGAGAAACGTAACTACGATTTAAACATTGAAGGAAGCGAATTTATTGACTTCCTCAATAATATTTTTGAAACCCCCAGTTTTAAAACCTATAACCTTGGTATAAACCCAAAGAATAACCGGATATACATGTATTCGTACTATGCCCCAAAAAACTCATTATATGCCATTAATACAATAATAAACTTCGATTCAGATATTAAGCCTAAATCCGGCTGCTTATTAAACAATATTCTTTATAAACATATTAATGATATTATTCCCAAAGTAAATAAAATAGTTAAAAAACTGCACCTGTTTAACCTTGACGATACTGCCAAAATATCGATACTCGATAAAAAAACCGAACTAAAATTAAATTCAAAAGCATGGAGCGAGTTATTAAGCAATGGCGTATATATAAAAAAGACAGCAACCGGAATACATTATTATTCCATAATAAGACCGTTGCTAAACATATCAGGGCTGCCAAACCAAATAATTCTATATGCCGAGTTTGATTACTCTGTACGCTATAACTTTGCATTAAACATATTAATATATATAATAATAGTACTATTAATACTACTATTAATAGTATCGGTGGCATCGCCTGCCATTATTGAAAAGCTGTTTTTTGGCAAAATTGCCATAATCAACTTTAATTTGAATGCATTGCGGTTTGCCAAATACAATATCCTAAAATCATTTAAAGGGCACGACGAACTGTCGGTAATTGCCGAAAATATCGAGCATGTTAAAGAGTCGGTAATAGAACGCGAAAAACAACTGAAAGAGTCAAAAATAATGGCCGAAGTCGCCGATAAACTCAAATCGGCATTTTTGGCAAATATGAGCCATGAAATTAGAACCCCTTTAAACGCAGTAGTTGGTTTTTCTCAGTTATTGCGCGATGCCAACCCGTCGCCGGCCGATGTTGAAAGATATGTTGACTTAATTAACTCAAATAGCAACAAACTACTTCAAATAATTAGTGATATAATCGATTTAAGCCAAATTGAATCGGGGCAGCTTAAAATAATATCACGCCCTGTTTGTTTAAATGAGTTGTTTAATGAACTTTACGCCTTTGCACAAACAAAACTCCATAACGAAAACCTTGTTTACGACACCAAAAGCATTAATATTTTTGTTGAGCATGGCAAAATTTTAAAAGGCGACTGCATGAAAACCGACCCTTTTAGAATAAAGCAGATAATGGAGCAACTTATTGACAACGCAATAAAATTTACCTGCCAAGGCGAAATTAGGATAGGTTTTAAAATTGCAGACAATACAATAGAGCTTTATGTTCGCGACACAGGCATTGGAATTGCCGAAGAGAATATACAAAAAATATTTGGGCGCTTTGTTCAGGCCGAAGATTACATGACCCGCGAATACGGGGGGACAGGTTTAGGCTTGGCCATTTGCAACGAATTAGTTAAAATGTTAGGCGGTACAATTCATGTGAACAGCACAATAAACCAAGGGAGCATATTTTCAATTAAAATGCCGTACACCCCATTAAAACAATAAATGTTTATTGCTTACAATATTCGTTTTTGCTCATCCATTCTCACTTACCGCATACACAGCCCTCTTTAAGCGTCATACTTAAACAAACATAATTATATTTTGTTAGTATTGCGTATATTGTAGTACAGATAGGCTATTCGTTTATCGGTATGCAACAATTTGCCTAATGAACAACCTCGCTGCAAACGAGGTATCAATTTTATTTACAATACTATTTTTCGCAGCAAGCTGCGTGGGAAAAACCCCACAAGTGTGGGATTTATGAAAAATATGGGTAAAGAAATTTTTAAT
>CAYQPP010000431.1:0-2173 GCA_964419235.1 uncultured Bacteroidales bacterium | reverse complement strand
TAATAAGGTTTGTTTATTTTAGAATATTAACTTTTTCTACTAAGGTTTAACCGATCTTAAGTTGAGGTTTATTTACTTTTAATTTGGACTTGGTAATTAACTGATAATCAGTGTTTAAATTATTAAAAAAAGTGCAAAAAAAGTTGCAAAATCCATTGTAATTATTTAATTTTATGATAGTTACAGTCATGATTACAAATTAAAAACACAATGGAAATGCAACAAAACAAAGTTAGAAATAATATTTACACCATTGATAGCAACGATGAAAAAAATGCAATTGACATTTACTTTACCCTGGCAAAAATGAAAATAGCAAGAATAGGCCAATTTTTTAATAACGTGAAACGAAGCGGGACCAATGTATCAGATATATTGATGCTACTTGTGTTAATGCCCTTTTATCAGCTAAAAAGCATACCCGTGTTGACAAAATCAAGTTTAAGAAAAAGTGCAGGGGTAGATTGTGGCAATAGTGTTTTCTACGACCTGAAGAACAACCCCAAAATTAACTGGCGTTCGTTGTTATATTTAGTGGCGCTACGTTTTAGAAATCTTTCAAGCGAAATAACCCCTGAAATAATAAATAATGTAAAGGCCTTTATATTTGATGACAGCCCGCTGCCCAAAAGTGGTATCAAGACCGAATTAGTAAGCCGGGTTCATGACCATGTCAGTGGGGATTTTATTTTTGGCTATAAAATTCTTGTAATGGGATATTGGGACGGATTGAGCTTTTATCCATTGGATTTTTCTCTTCACCGTGAAAAAGGCGGACAAATAGACAAAATTAAAAAACGTGTCAAAACTGCAAATATACGATTATCGGCCCAAAGGCAGATAGTCAAAAAGTATGGCAAGTCGTTGGCCGGTGCTGATCCGGGATTAAAATCTATTCGAAAAGGAAACAAAAACAAGCAGGCTAAAACAGCCAAAAAGAAGATAGAAATAGCAGTGAACAAAGTAAAAAGGATCAAGAAACGTTGCAAAATAGAGGAAGCTAAATATACAGGATTAGAGAACAAAGCTATAGAATTGCGTGCGGAACTAAAGGAAACCAGAAAAACGCAGCCTCATTATGGCTTGGCACAAAAGCAAAAGCAAGAACAATTTACCAAGCACAGGGATGCAGCAACCCCGGGTGCACAACGTACAGAAGAGGCGGATGTAAAAAAAACGACAAATATGCTAGTGATGCTTAAACGTGCATTAAAACGGGGTTTTAGGGCTGAATATGTATTAACCGACAGTTGGTTTTTCAACATGGAACTAGTCAAATTAATTTCAAAACTTTACAAAAAGCACAAAATCAACCTGGTAACAATGGCAAAAATGGGAACAACAAAATATAAGTTGCTATCAAACCAAAAACACTATAACGCTATTGAACTATTAGCAAAATTTGAACGTCAAGCAACACAAGCCCGGTCGCATAAAGCAAGGTACATAAGAATTCCGGTAAGCTACAATGAAATTCGCATAAATCTTTTTTTCATAAAAATAGGCCGGAACCCAAACTGGAAACTATTAGTCACAACAGATTTGTCAATTAATTTTCAGAAACTTATGGATGTTTACCAGATTCGTTGGTCAATTGAATTGTTCTTCCGTGAAAGCAAGCAGTACCTGAATCTTGGCAAAAGCAAATCAACATGTTTTGATACACAAATTGCCGATGCAACAATAAGCTTGGTACAATATACAATATTGTCATTTCACCAGCGGCTCACAAATTACAGTTCATTTGACGGTGTATTTGTATCGGCAATTGAAGATGCTTTGCAGTATGGCATTGCTGCCGAATTACAAAAAATGTTTTTGTTGATCGTTGAAATATTTAGTGATTTTTCCGGGGTTGATTCAATGGAAATGATGCACTCTATTTTAAGCGATAAAAATGCAAGTAATAAAATCAAATATATTAATCCTATATTTTATGAAAACATAGTGAAAAGCAAAGCGGCATAAATTCAGTCATTGTAATAATCACTGTAACATGTTGTTCCCTAAATATTTACAGCGAACAAAATACATAAAAACGCAAAATCATAAAATGTATAATACTGATAATGTGATATTTATGAAACCCAAATTAAAAGTTAATTAACAAACCCTTCCTCTGTGAAAAATACATGGTCGCCTTTTTTATAATGGAAAACTTTTTTATTTCGAT
>CAYQPP010000430.1:0-2174 GCA_964419235.1 uncultured Bacteroidales bacterium | reverse complement strand
ATCAAAACCGTCGATTATTATCTCATTTAAGCCTCTTTTTGGTACATGGTGCACGCCGTTTTTATCGCGCCAGTACTTAAAATCGTTGCTTTTAATATCTTCAATCTCAACTTTTTCGGCAGGCTCGCCAAGCGCAATTACCAATAAAATATCAAGGTGCTTTGGCAATTGCAGTATCTCGGTTAGTTTTGGTTTGTCAATTGCGGCAATAATGCACCCGCCCAAGTTTTGCTCAACCGCCCCAAGCAAAATACTTTGGGCTGCAATGCCTTCGTCGCAATAGTGGTTGGTTGCAATTTGGGCATCATTCAATATAACAATATATGCTGCCGGTTTTTCGCCCTCGGCAGGGCCATCCCAGTTTTTAAGGTATCCTGCCCATGCAAGGCAGTCAAATATTTTTGAGTTTAACCCCAATTTATTCGAAAGTGCATATTTTAACGACTGCTGATTACGTGCCGAGGCTGAAAGGCGGGCTAAATTAACCAACCCTTTTAAGGTTTTAAATGAAATACGCTTTTGTTGGTTAAAGCGCCGGTAACTCCTGTTTTTTTCAATCAACAGTTCAATTCCCATAGCTTTATTGTTTTACCTGATTATCTTGGATATATTTACCTAAATCAATTTTTTGTTTATATAGCTCTTTTGTAATATAATCGAGTATGGGCATCATCTCTTCGGGTTTTCTAAAGCCCGGCAATGCTCCCAATAAATCGCTGTTTTTATTTAAAAATACAATATTTGGATACGACAGCTTGCCATTTAGCAAAGCAATTGCCAGTTGGTGGGGAGGCCGTTTGCCTTCGCCTGTGTTTACAAAGGTGTGTTCTTTAAAAATAATAGTGTCTTTTGTTTCGGCATCAAGTTTAACGGCATAATACTGCTCATTTAAAATTTTTGCAATATCGGGCATGCTAAATGTCTGCTTGTCCATTACCTTGCACCAGCCGCACCAATCGGTATAAACATCAATCATAATATTTCTTGGAGATTTGGCGTTTAGCTCAATAGCCTCCTCAAAGCTGTACCACTTTACATTTTGCGCGTCAGCCTTATTGTTGGTAACCAACAAAACAACTATCGACACAACAACAACCACATATATTTTAAATTTCAGCATAATACTTTTTTTTATAAAGAAAAGATTAAATAATTAATTGACAAAATGTTTGTTTTAAGGTTTTTGATAATGGATGATTGATGTCTGTTGACTGTAGGAACTAATAGAGGGATTCTTCATGCAAAGACAGAGAATACTATTTTTAACCAGTTCCATATACCTACAATTAATGTTGCTGAATTAATCGTTCATTTAGCTTGTATTCAATATAAGATTAACACCCTCACAACTTCTTGCTTCCCGCGATGCATTGGACAACGAAGCGCCTGCTTCGTTTAATGTTTTTCTCATAGCAGGCGCTATGAGTTCCTATGGGAGCAGCAAACCTTCATGAGCTTAGCCCCCAGATTCATCTGGGGAACATGAAATCTACACCCCACCCTATGAGCTTAGCCCCCAAATTCATTTGGGGGATTATAAACAAAACACAACAATATCCCCAGCCGTCTTTTAGACGGCTTGCAATATCATTACCACACAAAAAAGCCCGTTAAAAACGGGCTAAAAGGTATATTGGATATACATCGTACCCCCCGAATAAATTCGGGGGCTAATCTTATGGTGGTATGTTTGTAATTACCACGTTGAATTCGGGGGCTAATCTTATATAGTTTAGAGTGTCGGTGTGAATTTGTTAATTAATTGAATACAAGACAATAACGTTATATACCTTTTGCAAAAACATTCACGCCGACACTTCTCAGAGGACAACGAAGCGCCTGCTTCGTTTTAAATGTTTTTCTCATAGCAGGCGCTATGAGTTCCTAATATGACTAAAGCATAAAAATGAATAATCGGCTGTAATATTTTTGTATATTGCAATTGTATAAAATAAAAGTTGCAAGTTGCAACCGCCCAGAGGGTGGTGTTACGTAATACAGTTAAAAATCTAATACCCTATTGAACCTGTCTCGCTTTAGCGGAACCTGTCTCGCTTTAGCGGATAGAAAACCTTAATTAAAAAAGAATATGCAAAAAAAACTAATATCAAAACAGGGCGGTTTTAGTACCATGCCTGTTTTTATGACAGCTTTAAGCACAATTCTTGGGGCAA
>CAYQPP010000429.1:0-2175 GCA_964419235.1 uncultured Bacteroidales bacterium | reverse complement strand
CATAAGCCGATAAATTATCTTTTTAACAGCACCCAAAAAGGTAAAAAGTATTCAAAAACATCAATACACAGGATTTTAGAAAAAGCAGTTGAAAAAGCCGGGGTAAAACAAAAGGTAATTGTACATACCTTTCGGCATTCATTTGCTACCCACTTACTTGAATGTGGTGTTAATATCGTGACTGTAAAAAACCTTCTTGGCCACACAAGCCTAAAAACAACCATGCGGTATATACATTTACAAAAACAACCCGATTTAGAGAAACATCCTTTTGACAGCTTCCTTTAATTTGTTTTAAAATGTTAGCTAAAACAAGTTTGGAGGTAGCAGATATATTTAATTTGTACGGTAAAGAATATATCGAAAAATACCGACCAGGCACAGGACAACTAAAAGTAATGAAAGCCATTACTTCATGCCGTACCGAAGCGCTCGGATCCCAAAGCTATGCTTGTAAAGATTGTGGAAATATCCTGCAAGTTTATCATTCATGTAGAAATAGGCATTGCCCTAAATGTCAGCATAATGCACGTGAGAGGTGGCTCGGGGAAAGGAAAAACGAACTGCTTCCCGTAAAATATTTTCATTTGATATTTACCGTGCCGGCCAGTTTAAACGAAATAGCCTTGTTTAATAAAAGTTTATTTTACGATGTGTTGTTTTCATCTGTAAATTATACTTTGTCAACATTTTCAAACGACCCTAAATGGATGGGTGCACAATATGGTGCTGTTGCTATTTTACACAGTTGGGGACAAAATTTATCATTCCATCCGCACTTACATGTGGTTGTCCCCGCGGGTGGGATTTCAGAAGACAAAATGGAGTGGATAAGTACCAGAAAAGATTTTTTTGCACCGGTAAAAGCCATGTCAATAACTTTTCGCAAGAAGTTTTGTAGCTTATTGAAATCAGATTTAAATAAGTATTATTCAGGCAGGTTTTTAAAAGAATTAGAAGAATTTTGCATGCTTATTTCAAAAACGAAAAAAGTACCTTGGGTGGTTTTTGCCCAAAAACCTTTTAAAAAGCCGCAGTATATTATTGATTATCTTGGGAATTATACCCATAGGGTGGCAATATCAAATTTCAGGTTGATCAAAATAGAAAACGGCTATGTTTATTTTTTCTTTAAAGATTACAGACAAGGTGGAAAACGAAAAGTAACAAAGCTTACCGTTTTAGAATTTATAAGGCGCTTTTTGCAACATGTGCTGCCATACAGGTTTTGTAAAATTAGATATTTTGGATTTTTGGCAAACAGGTTCAAAAAACAAAACCTCGCTATTGCCAGGCAATGCCTTGCCCAAGAAAATAACACCAGGGTGATTTTAAAACAAAGTGTAGTAAATGAATTGTCAAAAATTAGTACGCAATTGATTTTATTAACCAGCTCATACTCTTGCCCATGTTGTGGCGGTGAAATGGTATTGATAAACCGGGCAAACCAAATTATTGAACCTGTAATAAACAACAGTTCATGATTTAAATTTGGGTATAAGTTCTTTGAAATAGTTCAGGCTTTACTGGTTTTTTTTCCTTAATGGGATTACTATGCCTTTTTTTGAGATATTTTTTCCAAAGAGCGGTAATATGACCCAAGCAAATGAGCAATTTCATATAAAAACCGCATATTTTGCCAAAACAAACTACCTTCCCACCATACAACACCCATAGGTGGCCGGCATAGTCCAACTGTATTATATACACAATTGAGCTTTTCTATTATAATCCCCTAATCTTTTTTCATTTTTCTTAGTATCTTTGACCGTGAGGTATTTGGTATGGCTCAACTGTGCATAGAATACTTTACTGTTATGTTTTACTGCAAAAACAACAATAATGACAAAAAAAATACTATCAACAAAACAATGGATTGAAATATTAAAAAATCCGAAAATAACAAAAGAATTAGGATTGAAAATCTTTCAAACACTTTTAGAATATCACGATTATAAGGCTTTTGCAAGTGAAATCGGTTTAAAACTTGGATACACAAAAAGTCCCCAAAGTCCTTTAAATTTAGAAATTGGCAGATTTGGAAAACGGATAGCAAAATACTATGATATTGACATAACAATCAGAGAAAACCAAAAATATAAATTTTGGGATATTTTCTTTCTTGGAGAAGATGTCGGAAATAAATTTTTGTGGATATTAAGACCCGAAATCGTT
>CAYQPP010000428.1:0-2176 GCA_964419235.1 uncultured Bacteroidales bacterium | reverse complement strand
CACGAATTATTTGCCAGTATTAAAGGCCAGTATTTAGAATTTTAATGCAGATATATTTTACCACTGAGGCACAGAAAACAGAAAGGTTTTTCAATATATAACAATGCAACAATGTATAAATAATTGTAATCTTATTTACTATTGATGACTGATGGTTTTAGATGCTCATTTTATCTTATTGCCCTTTAACACAATAAATCAACCAATTGGTAAGTATGTTTTTTCCGTAAGGTGTTAAAATTGATTCGGGATGAAACTGAACTGTATTAATGTTTTTAGTTTTGTGTTTTAAACTCATAATTGTATTACCGCTTGTTTTTGCACCTATCTCAAAACAGACCGGCAAGGTGTTTTCGGCAACAGCCCATGAGTGGTATCGCCCAACCTCAATATTTACAGGCAGATTTTTAAATATTGAAAGGTTTTTATCAATTGTAATTGTTGACGCCTCACCATGCACTATTTTATTGAGTCGATAAATATCAGCTCCAAAATACTCTGCAATTGCCTGATGTCCTAAACACACACCCAATATAGGTTTTGTTGCCTGAATTTTATCAATAAGCTCAAACAATCCTTTCTTTTCAATAGGCAAACCCGGGCCGGGCGACAAAATAATACCATCATAAGTGCCTAAATCATACCCCTCAATATTCTCCAACAGGCAAACATCAACACTACATAGTTTAGTCTGCCTCAACATCTCAACTATATTGTATGTAAACGAATCGTTATTATCAACTATAAGTATTGCAAGCATTGCCTAATGTTTTAATACCACCACAAATCAATATTCTTGGCAAATGTAAAAAATAATTGCCTTAAATGAACAACATCGCTGCAAGCATGCGGGATATCATTTTTTTATAGATATTAAGTCCACTCCGAAAAGTGTCGGCGTGAGTATTTTCACAAAAAACAAGTGTGAGATTTTTGATTTATAAAGAGTTTACTTGTTGACTATTTAGCGACAAGCTGCGGAGAAAAAACCCACAAGTGCGGGATTTTAATTAGATTTGCACAAACACTATTAATGAACAAACAACAACATATTAACAACATAAACAGGTTAGCCGCCAAGCAAACCCCTTTTATATTTATTATCGACTTTTTGGGCAACAAGGCCGTAATTCAAGAACTAAATAAAACCGACAGTAACGAAATCCTCTTCTCCGTTAACGGAATAAATAATATTTCACAAAATAAAACAGCTCCTACCCCTGCCCCACTGGCTTTTAAAAAATTTCCTATTTCAATAAAAGAGTATGAAAAATCGTTCACAATAGTTAAAGAGAATTTAAAACAAGGTAACTCATATTTAACCAACCTAACATGCAAAACACCGATTGAAACAAACATTAGCTTAAAAGAGATTTTTTACAGAAGCAAAGCCCCATATAAACTGTGGTATAAAAATCAATTTGTGGTTTTTTCGCCCGAAATATTTGTAAAAACAGCCAACGGTAAAATATTTAGCTACCCAATGAAAGGGACTATCGACGCAAAGGTGCACAATGCCGAAAAAACAATTTTAAACAACAAAAAAGAGACAGCCGAACATGCCACCATTGTTGACTTAATACGCAACGATTTAAGCAGGATTGCTACCGATGTGCAAGTTGACAGATACAGGTATATCGATAAAATTAAAACAAATGAAAACGAACTGCTGCAGGTAAGCTCGCAAATTAGCGGAAATTTGCCCGACAATTACCACAAAAATTTAGGCAATATTATATTTGAGCTTCTGCCGGCAGGCAGTATTAGCGGTGCACCAAAATACAAAACCATTGAAATAATAAACAAGGCCGAAAACTACAAACGTAGCTTTTATACAGGCATTTTTGGCATATTTGATGGGAAAGAGCTCGACTCGTGCGTGATGATACGCTTTATTGAAAACAGTAACGGACAGCTGTTTTTTAAAAGCGGCGGTGGCATTACTGTAAACAGCAATATGCAAGATGAATATAATGAGATGATTCAAAAGGTTTATTTGCCTATTTAAAGTTTTAGAATTGCCCACATAAATATAAGATTAACACAAGCACTCAAAACGAAGCAGGCGCTTCGTTATCCAAGTTAACATGCTACATTTATGAGATTAACACCCGAATTTATTCGGGTGAATAATGAGTGCCAGCCTCATAGTTAGTGCGCTTTAGCGTACTTTCCC
>CAYQPP010000427.1:0-2192 GCA_964419235.1 uncultured Bacteroidales bacterium | reverse complement strand
GCGTTTGCCTGTTTTGACAATACCTTTTTGCCCGAAATTGAATAAAGCGCAAAAACATATCCGTAGGAATTGTTGTTTTCAATAGTTAAAAAATCGGAACCGGGATTAGGAAATACTTTTATATAAGATTGTATCTCTTTTATTGCAACCAAGGTAGTATCAAAGTTTCCCAACGAATCTGCTTTAATAAAATACGCTTCAACTTGGTCGCCCATAGTTTCATAATGATTCCTTGTTGCAATCAATCCAAAACCTCCATCGGGGGTTGCTCTTATGCTAAAGGGGAAAAAGCACCAGCCATTTGCACTATATTGTTTTTCCCAAACCAAGTTTAACGCCGTATCTATTTTTCGTACGGTCATATAATTTTCATTTTTATAAAATATATTATGATAATCCCAATTGCTGAGTATTACTGTATAAAGGTAATTTTGGTTGGCTGTTAAAGTATTTGTATATCCTGTATGAGGGTTTATCCCATCAACAATATTTGAATCGCCAAAATAGCGTGTTTTTAAACGATTCATGTTTCTGTCGAATTTAACAACCGCAAGTTCATAATATCCACCATTTCCACCAACATATATATTATCATCAATCATTTCGCTTGCAAAAGTCCTGCCGATTCTGTAACCATCTTCATACAATAAAAAATCATCGACACTATCAATAATATTTGCCAACCCGTCAACTAAATAGGATTTTCTTATTTCAATTATTACCAAGCTTGTATCGCTGTTTTTAAAAGGCATTATATCATCAACCAAATTAGGCCCTTGCCTATTATCTTTTAGGGTAAAAAAATTACTATTTAATAATTCTAATTCGGTATTTAATGCCAAAAGGTAGCCACCCTGCCTGTCATAGTCGCCAGAACTATGATTGCTTATGCAACAAATTATATTCCCGCTGTTATTAATGGATGCCCGTACATGCTGCATGCCAGCAGCTATTTTGGTTGCTTCAAATTCAAACTCTTTTACAATTTCCAACTTATTGTTTATAAGTATTAAATATACTGTCGGGTAGTCTAACCCATCTTTGCATATAAACCCATAAGCCAGCAGCAATGTGCTATTAACAGTTTTTATACCGTTTATGCCTACCTCTTTGCCATTCAAATCCAGTTTGTGGGTTATATGCCCGTTTAAATCGGTTTTTATCAGTAATGGATATTTATTCATATTATATGTAAAACCATAATTTATTGCCATAACATAGCCATCATTAATAATTGCAAAGTCGGCAGGTCTCATAAAATGATAGTCAGAAAAACTTGTGTGGTAATTTTGCCCTAAAACATAAAGGCCTTGTATTAAAAATAGAATACTTAATAAAATACGCATATTAATATTTTTTAATTATGGATACCTGATTTTTTTCAGGTATCCAATGTGTTAATTCAATTTATTTTAATAATTGCAAGGTATCAATTCGCCCGGTTCAATGGGCCTTAAATGTTTTACCCCAAAACTTGCAGTCATTAGGGTTGTTAATAAGTAGGCACTTTTTCCTACATAAAGTAAATTCCGAATATCACAAATACCTGTAAAAACTTTTTCGCCATTATACCATTGCTCAACAGATTCAATTTTTTCACAAAGCGTATGGTGATAACCGTTCATTTCGGCAGGGGGGATACAATAATCATCATCTCCCTCATATAACCCTTGCCCATCTTGAAGCCATGGCGTTACAATATCGGTATAATAAACATTATAAATCATATTTGTAGATTTTTGTGATGATGCAATATGCGAATAATAATAAGCTTTAACAGACCATTCTAAACGGGTAGTATGATCATGCCCTATTAACTGCCCCTCATAAGCACCGCATTTGCCGGGTCTTGTATTACCCATATCCACATCGGCAGAACTTAACCCAACATGCCAATAATCATCACTGCCAAATGGATTGATTCCTGAATTTGTTGATTTAAAGGTATTGACTATCCCCATTGTTTGAACCAACACTAATCGATTTCCGTTGGGAGTAACTTCCAATTCAAAATCAAATAATACGCATTGTTTATTTTCTGCTTCAAAACTTTCAAAATTATAATATAGCGTATTATTTATTCTTTTATAAAGTTCTATAATTTTATTAAAATCTAAAACGGTTAATAAATTAGATTCAATAGGTATAAAAAGAGAATCGGTTTTTGTGTAAATAAAGTTTTCAGAAGTAAA
>CAYQPP010000426.1:0-2192 GCA_964419235.1 uncultured Bacteroidales bacterium | reverse complement strand
CAAACCTTTTTATGTTGCAAACTTTAATAAATATTTACACACAAATGTTAATTGTCATTCATAAAATTCTGCGATATTTGCAAAATACAAGCAATAGATAGCGTATGTTTCATTGTTAAATTGTTCTATTATTGAATTGTCTTGTGTCTAATAGTCTAAAATAAAAAATCCATGAAAGGCAAACTATATTTAATACCCATTACATTAGGCGAAAGCAAAATTGAGAGCGTAATACCAAAACAAGTTATTGAAAAAACCATAACCATACGTCATTTTATTGTAGAGAATATTAGGACAACACGCCGTTATCTCAGACTGTTAGACAAGAATTTTCCAATTGACGACACGGCATTTTTTGAACTTAACAAACACACCACGGCACAACAAATCGAAACATATTTAAAGCCCCTGCTCACAGGTTTTGACATGGGCGTTATTTCGGAGGCCGGAGTGCCCGGCGTTGCCGACCCTGGTGCAGCCGTTGTTGAGCTGGCACACAAAAACAATATTCGCGTTATACCTTTTGTTGGGCCCAGCAGTATTTTAATGGCAGTAATGGCATCGGGGCTTAACGGGCAAAACTTTGCTTTTAACGGCTACCTGCCCGTAAAATCGAACGAACGGGTAAAACATATAAAATTTCTTGAAAAAAAATCGGTACACGACCGCCAATCGCAGCTTTTTATTGAAACACCCTACCGCAACAACGCCATGGTTGAAGATATATTAAACAGCTGCCTGCCAAACACCAAGCTTTGCATTGCTTGCGACATTACTTTGCAATCGGAGTTTATTAAAACCGACACTATACAAAACTGGAGAAAACACAAACCCGACATAAACAAACGCCCTTCGATATTTATAATTCAGGGATAATTTTTTTACAGAAATTTAATTGATAATAAAGAATATTACTAATCAGCAAACTATTATGTTTGATATTGTAGTTAATAAAATTTCAAAAAACGTTACTGGTTGCAAGTTACAAGGTTAGTTCCAAACTTGATTCGTAATTTTACCCACATGTACACCCCTTTAGGGTGGTTATAATTATCTTCCGAAAGGCGGTGTTACTGCGGCTTTAAAAATTATTACCCCTTTTTATGTATATTTGTACAAAAACAGGAGGATATAATGATAAAACTAACCCGAGAATTTGTTCACAGCTTACCTAAAGCAGAGTTGCATTGCCACCTTGACGGCTCAATGCGCATTGATACAATTTTAGACCTTGCAAAACAGTACAAAGTAAAACTGCCAACCGACAATATAAAAGATTTAACAAAACTGCTTGCAGTAGGCATGGAGTGCCAAAGCCTTGAGGAGTACCTCCGCCCGTTTGATGTAACATGCTCGGTTTTGCAATCAAAAGAGGCTCTCGACAGGGCAACCTACGAACTTGTAGAGGACTGTGCCAAAGAAAATATATGGTATCTTGAAATACGTTTTTCGCCAATTCTGCATATAAACAAAGGCTTAAAACTAACGCAAGTTATTGATGCCGTATTAGAGGGTAAAAGAAAAGCCGAAAAAGATTTTGATATAAAAGTAGGCATTATAGTTTGCGGTTTGCGCCACACCACCCCCGATGTTTCGCTGCAACTTGCCGAATTGGCCGTTGCCTACAAAAACCGCGGGGTAGTAGGGTATGATTTGGCTGGTGCCGAAGATGGTTTTCCTGCCAAAGACCACAAAGATTCGTTTTACCTTATTGTAAATAACAACATAAACACCACGGCACATGCCGGCGAGGCATACGGGCCCGAATCAATACATCAGGCGTTGCACATTATTAACGCAAACCGTATTGGGCACGGCACGCGCCTTCGCGAAGACGGAGATTTGCTGAACTACGTAAACGACCACAGGATACCACTCGAAATGTGCATTACATCAAATGTGCAGACAAAGGCTGTCGAAAAGTTTGAGCACCATCCTGTAAAATTTTATTTTGATTTAGGGTTGAGGGTAACAATAAATACCGATAACCGCCTTATAAGCAAAACAACGCTTACCGATGAATATATGCTTGCCATAAAAAAATATAAATTTGAGCCCGACGAGCTTAAATATCTGATTTTAAATGGGTTTAAATCGGCTTTTTTACCTCTTAAAGAGAAAGTTGAACTTATACACAAAGTTACAAAAGAGCTTGAAAAAAAGGGGCTTATTATTAAAAGGGACTATATTTA
>CAYQPP010000425.1:0-2194 GCA_964419235.1 uncultured Bacteroidales bacterium | reverse complement strand
CTAATACTATATTATAGATGTATTTAGATACAAATCAATTTAGCAATTTAGCAATACAGCAATGTAACATCAAAACTCTCAACCTTCTTCAATCTCAATCAATCTCCCTCAATCTCCCCCAACCTCAACCAACCTCAACCCTTATTCTTCAAATTATTCAAAGTATTAGCCGACACCAATAAAACGATAGGCTTTTTCGACAGCGGGTTTTCATGCGTTACAACAACAGTTTTATAAACCGTTTCAATATTATCATATTTTAGCACCTCTTTTGGCTCACCTTTAACAAATATTTTACCACTGTCCATCATAACCAAGTAGTTACAAAATTCGGCAGCAAGGTTTAAATCGTGTATTACCATTAGCACGGTAATATCCAAATCGGAGTTGAGCTGTTGTATAAGGTTTAGCACCTGCATTTGGTGGGCAATATCCAAGTGCGATGTGGGCTCATCCAAAAGCAGCAGCTCAGGCTCTTGCGTCAATGCCCTTGCAATTGCAGCCAACTGCTGCTCGCCACCGCTAAGCTCATACATAAGCCTTTGTTTAAACTTTAACACGCCCGTAAGCTCCATAAACCTGTTGGCAACCTCATAATCTTTATCAGTCTCAAACAGTTGAAAATGCTTTTTATATGGCATGCGCCCCATCAGCACATAATCTTCAACAGTAATATCGGCAGCCTCGGTATTTTGTGTAACAATGGCTATTTTGCGGGCTTTCTGCTTTGCCGACATGGTTGATGTGTCGATACTATTAATTGATATACTTCCGCCAATTACAGGTATTTCACCGGTTATAGCCTTAAACAGAGTTGTTTTGCCCGAGCCGTTCGGACCGATAATTCCGGCAAACGACCCCTTTTTTATATCAAAGCATATACTATTGAGCATAAAGCCCGACGGGTATCCGCATTTTAGATTATCTATTTTAACAAACCCCGACATATCAACTGTTTTTAAATTTTGATTTGCTGATAACCACAATAAACACAAACCCGCCTATTATTCCGGTTATTACGCCAATGGGCAGTTCGTTTGGAGCAATAATAGTACGTGCAATTATATCGCAAAGAATTATAAAAACACTTCCGCCAAGAAACGACGACAGCAACAAAATACGGTAATCAGAGCCAAAAACCATGCGCAGCAAATGTGGTATAACCAAGCCCACAAAGCCTATAACCCCTGCAACCGAAACGCTTATTCCGGTTAATACCGATGCAATAATAAAAAGTACCCTAATTGTAAAAACAGTATTTACGCCAAGGTGCTTTGCTTTTGACTGCCCCAATCGCAAGGCATTTAAAGGGTTAGCAAACAAATACGATATTATTAAACCCGCTATTGATGCAAAAAATACCGTTTTTACCAATAATATATTTGGCTCGTCTAACGAACCCATTATCCAAAACACAATGCTATGTAGGTTTTCGGTGGTTGTGGTTGACATAAGAAACATCATTGCCGACGATGCCATAAAGCTTATCATTACACCTATTAGCAGCATTTTATTTATGCTAAAATGGTTTTTACCGACTGCCAAAAAGTAAACAACAATTATTGTTAAAACAGCACCCACAAATCCCGATACAGGAAGCATATAAATCCCTAAAACACTATTTAACCCAAACACAATAGTTATTGCAACGCCCAATGCAGCGCCACCCGAAATACCCAATGTATAAGGCTCAACAAGCGGGTTGCGGTAAACCCCCTGCAAAATCACGCCCGAAAGGCTCAACGCCCCTCCCACCGACAGCCCCAACAAAATACGCGGAATACGTATATTGCTCAATATAGTATATTCGATACCTGTTTTGTTTTTTAGGATATCTACTATCTCAATTAACGAAAAATTGATTTCACCAACCGACAGGGCAATAATTATGCTTAATACAAGCAAGGCAACAAGTGCCATAATGCCGATTGTATGTTTAAGGTATTTATTGTTCATTTGCTTCAAACGTTGCGTATAAGCATAGTGCGTATTTAAAAGTGATGCTTTCCGGTTCGCACGTAGCTAATTTAATTTACCGGTTACAATTTAGCAATTTTATTTCCAACCGGAAATTAAATTTGCGGGGTTTATTGCTTGCAAACACTTTCGTATTGCTAATTGGCAGCATTAGGTTTATACCGTGTTACCTGCTGATTTTTTTGTCTTTTTTCTGTTTCTAAAATCAAAATTAATT
>CAYQPP010000424.1:0-2235 GCA_964419235.1 uncultured Bacteroidales bacterium | reverse complement strand
TTCAAATATTTTGTACCTTTGATAAGCAAAATGGAATGAACAGAACAGAACCCATACGCCTGTCGGCACCTTCCCTAAACAGGGAAGGAAGTACATAACAAGCAGATTGTATAATTTAAAAAGCCAATTGACTGTTAATTTTAATATTTTTCGGGTTAACCAATAGCATATTACCAATTGTTAATTGATTTAGTTACTTTTGCTACGTTTTAATTATGAGTTTAAATGCAAAATTACTATAAACACCTATTATTATTGGTAAAGCGGTTAATACTTGTAATGGTATTAATGACAGTTACAAGGCTTATCTTTTATATATTTAATTACAGCCTTTTTGCTAACCTTTCGGCTAAACAGGTGATAATGCATTTTATTTATGGGTTGCGCTTTGATTTGGCTACTGTTTTTTTGTTTAACCTTCCCTTAATATTATTTAGCGTTTTACCCGATATTTTTTTAAAATACAGGTGGTATCATGCTTTTTTAAAGATATTATTTATTGCGGTAAATAGTAGTTTGGTGGCGGTTAATTTAATCGACACCAAATTTTATGAATTTGAGGGCAAGCGGCTTACTGCCGATTTTTTCAGTAAGGAGTGGCTTGGTAATGATTTCTTAACCCTTTTGCCCGAGTTTTTAAAAGACTATTGGTATATGTTATTAATTTTTGTGGCGTTTATATATCTATTTGTCAGGGTTTACCCAAATTATCATAAAAAAGCTACAGCAGTAAAAAAGAACAACCTTGCTGCAAGCAAACGAGGTATCAATTTTATATACAATACTGTGTTTGCAGCAAGCCGTGAAGAACCTGCCTCGCTGTACAACTTTGGCAGGCGGGTAAAACCTACAAGTGTAAGATTTAAAAACATAAAACAGGCTGCATTTGGCATTTTGGTAATAATACTGAGCGTATATTTAGGCAGAGGAGGCACACAGCTTAAGCCTATCGGCATAATTGCTGCAGCAAGATATACATCGCCCGAATTTATGGCCTTGATATTAAACTCGCCTTTTACAATTGTTAAAACATATGGCAACAAATCGCTGCCAAACCCCGAGTATTTTTCGTCGCAAAAGTTAGATTCGGTATATAACCCCGTTCATAAATTTGGGCATAGTGGCAAGCCTAATAATAAAAACGTGGTAATTATTATTTTAGAGAGCTTTGGGCGCGAGTATAGCGGTTTTTTAAACGATACTGTCGGATATACACCCAATTTTGATTCGATAATGCAATTGGGGCTCACCCATAAATATGCTTTTGCCAATGGTAGGCGGAGTATTGAGGCTTTGCCGTCAATTTTTAGCGGACTGCCGGCATTAATGGACAATGCTTTTGTAAACACCAAATATTCGGTAAATTCTATTGAGGGGCTTGGTACAATATTAAAGCGCTTAGGCTACAAAACTGCTTTTTACCATGGTGGAAAAAATGGTACTATGGGTTTTGATAATTTTACAAGGCTTGTGGGAATCGAAAACTATTTCGGGTTAAACGAATATCCCGATAAAAGTGATTATGATGGCAACTGGGGTGTGTTTGACGAGCCTTATTTACAATATTTTGCAAATGAGGTAACACAAATGGCCGAGCCGTTTTTTGCGTCGGTGTTTACCTTGAGCTCGCACCATCCATATAAAATACCCGAACAGTATAAAAACAGGTTTCCAAAAGGCAAGCTTGTAAACCAAGAGAGTATTGGTTATGCCGATTTTGCACTTGGCAGGTTTTTTAAAACGGCAGCAACAAAACCTTGGTTTAACAATACCCTGTTTGTGTTAACCGCCGACCATACAGCCCAGGCATACAATAATTATTATAAAACAGGAGCCGGAAGGTATGCCATACCAATTGTATTTTATGCTCCGAGCGACACGGCACTTTGCGGGGTGTCAGACAAGGTATGCCAGCAATGTGATATTATGCCCTCGGTTTTAGATTATATTGGCTATTCGGAGCCGTTTGTGGCATTTGGCAAAAGCATATTTTCAAAAGACACAAATAGGTTTGCCGTAAGTTATTTGAGTGGCATATATCAGCTTGTTTATAACAATTTTGCAATAAGTTTTGATGGCTCAGAGGTTATTGATATCGAAAGCATAATTGCCGACTCTTTAAAAACTGAGATGCTGCTAAAAGCCGATTCTTTAGATATTAAAAATGCCGAAAACCTTTTAAAAGGGATTATTCAGCAATATAATTTTAGGCTTGAGCATAACTTAATGAAACAC
>CAYQPP010000423.1:0-2261 GCA_964419235.1 uncultured Bacteroidales bacterium | reverse complement strand
TACGACGACTCTAATTTTAAATATTATGTCAAAAAATATAAATCTAACACTGAAAGTTTGGCGTCAGAAAGATGCTACAACTAAAGGCGCATTTGAAAGCTATCAGGTAGCTGATGTATCTACGGATAGCTCTTTTCTGGAAATGATGGATGTGCTTAACGAACAATTAGTTAACGAAGGCAAAGAACCTGTTGCTTTTGACCACGATTGCCGCGAGGGTATTTGTGGTATGTGCAGCATGTACATTAACGGAAGGGCGCACGGCCCAGACACTTTAATACCTACTTGCCAGTTACATATGCGTAAATTTGGCGATGGCGAAACCATTACCATCGAACCATGGCGCGCAGGTGGTTTCCCGGTTATTAAGGACTTGATGGTTGACCGTTCTGCCTTTGATAAAATTTTACAAGCAGGTGGTTTCATCTCAATAAATACCGGTGGTGTGCCTGATGCAAATGCAATCCCTGTACCTAAAGAAGACGCTGACGAATCAATGGATGCAGCTTCTTGTATTGGTTGTGGTGCTTGTGTAGCAACTTGTAAAAATTCATCGGCCATGCTTTTTGTTTCGGCAAAAGTTTCTCAATTGGCATTATTGCCACAAGGTAAAGTTGAAGCCACTAAACGTGCTTTGAACATGGTTGCAAAAATGGATGAACTTGGTTTCGGTAACTGCTCTAATACAGGAGCTTGCGAGGTTGAGTGTCCTAAGGGGATTACCATTTCGCATATTGCACGTTTAAATAGGGAGTTTTTGGTTGCCAGCGTTAAAGACTAAAATATAAAGATTTTTCATGGCTCTGATTTTAGCAGTCTTTCTAATTTTTAGGAAGGCTGCTTTTTTTAGGCAAAAAAAATTAGAATATATAACAGTAATACTCTAGCTTTGTCAAATTTATTAATAATTGCAAAAATATTGGTGCACTTGCTATACAGTTTAATGATCTGATAAATGGCAGACTTAGTTTTAATTTAAATTTATAATTGTGAAGAAAACAGTTTTTTTAATAGCTTTATTTTTTGTGGCATTTATAGCTAATGCCCAAAAGGGACAAAAACAATTCGATGCAGGTTTAGGCTTTGCACCCGATGTAATACCAATTTATGTCGGTTTTGATTATTGGGTACATGAAGATATTTCCATCGGCGGTGAAATAGGTTGGCGTAAAAGTAGTTGGACGGAATATGGTTACTCATATTATGAAACCATTTGGAACTTCAATTTTAATTCAAACTACCATTTTAGTAGGGTTTTAAAAATACCCAATAAATTTGACCCTTATATTGGTTTAAACATTGGGTTTTACTATTATCAAGATAATGTAGATTATACCTCCTATGATAGCAACACTAGTGGTTTAGGTTTAGGGGCACAAATAGGTTTCAGATATTATTTTACTGAAGCTTTTGCTGCCGGCATTGAGTTTACCGGCGGAACACGTGTAAGCAACGGTAAAATAGGGGTTTCTATTAAATTCTGATAAAAAATATAATGTGAATTTTAGCAGTCTTCCCTGTTTCCTGGGAAAGCTGCTTTTTTGTTTAACTTAAATACAAAATAGTATGAGATTATTCAATATTGTTTTTTTACTACTAATAAGCATAAATAGCTTATTTGCCGGCGACCCGCCCCGCAAACCTTTTGTGGTTTTAAAAGTGAACGGACAAACTTATAATAATGGCGGCGAAATAACAGTAAGGCCAGGCGAACGGATTAAGGCAGAGGCTGTTTTAATGGGCGGAAGACGTGACTATTGCTCAAACCCTCAAAAATATGCCAATGTAGGTAAAAGCACCGTAGTAGAGCGTTCCGGCGAGAACGAAATGTCATTCAACATTAACGGCGGCCAATTTACCGGGGAATGGAGCTTGACACAAGAAGAAGCCATATTTAGTTCTGCCGAAGCCTTAAAAATAACACCGGTTGAAGGGCAACAGCTAAAACGGGAAGCTATGATCGAGATTCCCGAAGCTGGTTTTTCAAAAATCTATTTAAAGGTACAGTCAAAAACAAGCTGGCATTATTCAAGACACACACCTGCCGGAAAGAAGGAAAAGGATGAAACAAACGAAGGAACAGCAACTTTTTATTTGGTTTTGCAATCAGAAGAAGGTGTTTGGTACTCATCCAACAATATAATGGCCAAAGGCATGGAAGATTTTACGGTACGAAACGAACTAGACGAAGTACAAAAATTTTATAGCCTGATTGAAAAATATTTATTGAAAAAAGATTATAATAATGCCGATGTTCAAAT
>CAYQPP010000422.1:0-2264 GCA_964419235.1 uncultured Bacteroidales bacterium | reverse complement strand
TGAATAATGCAGGAATAATAGGCGCCGCAGTTTATGCATCAGAAAAATAGAGGGGGTGAGAATATGACGTAGGCACATTGGTTAAACATTAAAATTGTACTATTATGGACCAACCAAAATTACAACGGCTTTTGAGGCTTATGATGTTGCTTACTGCTAACAACACTTACACAGTATTAGGCTTAGCCAAGAGGCTGGATACTACTACACGCACAATTTACAGGTATATCGACACTTTTCGCGACAGCGGTTTTGTTATAAAGAAAAACGGCAATGTTTATAAAATAGACAAGTCGTCGCCGTATTTTAAAGATATTAGCAGTCTGGTGCATTTTACCGAAGAGGAAGCGTATATTTTGAAAAGCGCCATCGAGAGCATCGATGAAAACAACCTTATCAAGCAGAACCTGAAAAAGAAGCTTTACACAATATACAACTATAAGGTTTTAGCAGAAACCGTTGTCAAAAGCAAAAACATAAATAACGTTAACCGGATAATTGAGGCAATTGAAGGTGAAAAAATGGTTGAGCTGAACAATTACAGCTCGGCACACAGCCATAATATCACCAACCGGACGGTTGAGCCTTTTGCGTTTACCACAAATTATGTGCAGGTATGGGCATACGAGCCCAAATCGGGTAAAAACAAGCTGTTTAAACTGTCGCGAATTGCCGAAGTAAACCTTCTTGAAAAAAAATGGAAAAATAAACAGAAACACAATGCAGGGTTTATTGATATCTTTCGCATCAGCAGCAATAGCCAAACCCGGGTAAAGCTAAAACTATCATTAAGGGCAGCCACCCTACTTATGGAGGAGTATCCGTTATCGGAAAAAAAATTGATAAAAATTACCGACAATAACTGGGTATTAGATGCTCAAGTGTGCAGTTATGAGGGTATTGGGCGTTTTGTAATGGGGCTTTTGAGCGAGATTGAGATAATTGACACGCCCGAATTGTTGGAGTTTGTAAAAAAGCGCATCAAATTATTCAAAAAATAATAGGCTGCGACATAACCTGTCAAAACAAGCTTGTAGTTTTGTTGCAAAAATAACAGAGAAAAAAAGATGTTTAAAGTAATTTATGTTTAACTTTGAAAAAGGCCACCTTTTACCAAAACAATATTATATGCGTATTAAACTAACATTACAGTTGGACAGCAAGCCACAGCTTTTGCCGTTAAACTATAAATACCCCACAAGTAGCTGGATATATAAAATATTGGGCGCCGCCGATATGGTATTTACCGATATGCTGCACGAGCACGGTTATAAAACAGGGGGTGGAAAAAGTTTCAAGCTGTTTACTTTTTCTGATTTTATTGTGCCTAACGGAAAATGGGAAATTGTGGGCGACAGGATGAGGATTTGGGCCGATATGGTTACGCTAATAATTGCATTTGAGCTGCCCGAGCAGATGCAAAACTTTATTACAGGACTTTTTAAAGCACAAAATGTGGTAATTGGCGATGAGGTTTCGTGCATTAGCATGAGGGTTAAAAGCGTTGAGGTACTCAACGCCGAATTGCCCGTGCAAGATGTTTATACATTGAGATGGCTGTCGCCGATTTTTGTGGCAAAAAAAGTTGAAGGCCGAAAATATCCTGAGTATATATCGCCCGCCAATGCCGACTACAGTAAGATATTTGCAAAAAACCTGCTCGACAAATACCATGCGCGCTGCTTGCAGGAAGGTGTTGAGCCAAACCCCATAAGCATGGACGACATTGTGTTTAAAAGTTTGCACAACAAGCCAAAATCGGTAAAGCAGATAATAAAGGCTTTTAAAAGGGGACAAACCGAAATACGGGCATTTAAGTTCAACTTTGAGCTAAAAGCCCCCAAAGAGATTGTTGAGATTGGGCTGAATGCCGGTTTTGGCGCCGAAAATGCCCAAGGCTTCGGATGTTGCGAGGCGGCGGTAAAATATTAATTAGATTTACAATATTGAAAAAGTAGATAGAATGGAAGTATATGAGAATGATATATTTTATAACATAAGTGATTTAACTTTAGATAAGACTATTGAATTATTGAATGAAGCTAAGAAAATGTCGTATGAGTGGTGGGTTGATATACTTGATGCAAACATAAGTTTTGCCAGACAAAAGATTGAAATGAGTTTTGAAGATGTGTTAAAAAGAGTTGATAAATCCACACATTTTGTTTTTATACATAGAAAAGGACACCCCAATTGGGAACACCGCTTGGAAATAGGGTTTAGAACAATGGAAGCCAAAGATCATTTTTTATTTATTTATGTTG
>CAYQPP010000421.1:0-2273 GCA_964419235.1 uncultured Bacteroidales bacterium | reverse complement strand
AAACCACATTTATAACAATAACAGTTTTGGCAGTTATAAGCCAATTAAATTGGGCTATCGAGCATAATTTTAACGACATAACAGTTAGGCTGATTGCAGCAATAATTGCCGGCGGTTTATTAACACTATTTATAGCTATACTAAATATATTTATTGATAACATAAAAAACACCCTTCTAAGCATAAAAGTAAAACCTTACGTGTTTTTTTCACTGCTGTTTTTTTCAATATACTTTTTTCTTGCATCGCGTTTTTACTACACAGGCATAAATACCAAACTAAGCTTAATTGCATCGGTAATATTAGCACCTGTACAATTTATAGGCATAATATACTTTATAAATTACCGTAAAAAATTAGGCACGTTGTTGTTTACAACCATTTTGTTTGTTTTGCTAATGCTTGCGCTTACGCAGATACTTAATTTCATTACAATGCAATTGGGCAAGGGTTTTGACATCTCATTTTTTAATGTTGTATTAGCAACAGGTGGGTGCAAACCTACCGATTTTGTCCTTCCGGGAATCATTTTTTTATTTATAACTGCATTCTTCTATTACAAACAATCAGAGATTAAACTGCCTGAAATAAAACCTCATTGGGGAATATATTTATTGTCGGTTTTTTATATTACCGGATTTGTGTTTTTATGGAACCCGTTAATAACCTTCTCAACTTTTCCCGATGCATTTGAATACTCTGCAATTGATATTTTAAACAACAACATTGCACCATTTCTTATTACAGTTGCACTATTGTGTTTAGCTTATGCATTACTTCCTAAAAAACATAAATATTTAGGATTAATATTTATATTGGTTATTATAGCTGTTTCATTTGTTAACAGCACAATAATACCCATCAACCTTGGCACATTACAAATAAATAAATACTCTGAAGAGTGGAACCTTGCTGCACCTATATACAAATATATTTTTGAAGGTTTATTGATTCTTGCTTCAATATTTTTGACAAGTTTTATTCTGTTAAAAAAATATTTTAAAGAAATTATATTGGCTTTAATACTTTTAAACGGAATATTAATTAGCCAAAGCTTATATAAATCATTATCATCAAACAGGTTTTTTCATAAAAAAGACGACCTCTCTAATGTTCAGCATATAATTAAACTCTCAAAAGAAAAACAGAACATAGTACTGTTTATTCCCGACATGTTTCAAGGATGGAGCATGAATAAAATATTAAATGAAAATCCCGAATTAAATAATAGGTTAACCGGTTTTGTGTGGTATCCTAACACCTTGTCTATTTCGCGTGTTACAAACACATCAATGCCCGCACTTATTGGAGGTTTTGATTACACGCCCGACAAATTGGATAAAGACACAGAGCATACCATAAAACAAAAAATGACCTCTGGTGTAAAAAAAACGCTACAAAAAGCTCACGATAAAGGGTGTATGGTAACCAGCACAAAATTGCCATATACCGAAATGGATTCAATAAAATTTGATATGCACCTTCCTTATTGGCATAAAGACTGGGATAAATTCAACAGCAAACTCAATATTGGCAACGAAGTTGAAGACGGATACGAGATACTTGTTGAGAATGCAATACTTTATTCAGTTCCCTTATTTGTTAAACCAAAAATTTACAATTATGGAGCTTGGTTTTCAAAATATAAAAGCAACGACGTAAAAAACAAAAACACATGGATTGCAAAAAAGTACAATTTTATAAGATTACTGCCCTATATATCGACAAGCCAAAGCGACAAGCCTAATTTTGTTATTCTATACTCGTTTGCAACCCATTTTCCGTGGAATTACATTGACAAATCAGGGGCATTAATTCCCGATGCATCACCCTATATGGCTGACAAATGGACAATTGAGGCTTTTGCCGATTGGATTGATTGGATGAAAGAAAACGATGTTTACGACAATACAAAAATAGTAATAGTATCAGACCACGGAGTGCATTGGAAACGTTATAAAGGCGGAATAGACATTGATATCCCCTTTAAAAATATCGATAAAAATAAAGTCTCTATTGAATGGATGATGAATCTTAACCCATTATTGCTCGTTAAAGATTTTAATGCTGAAAAACCGCTAAAAAAAGATTGGCGTTTTATGAGTAATGTTGATGCAAACTCAATACTTTTTGATAAAACCAATCCTACCAACGACTCTTTGCCACACTCGCGGACATTACAAGGCTATATTTCATGGTGGAGCAAAGATTTAGACAACATGAATAAATTCTCGATTAGCCACTCATATTTGGTAAAAGATAATATTTTTGAT
>CAYQPP010000420.1:0-2274 GCA_964419235.1 uncultured Bacteroidales bacterium | reverse complement strand
TTCAGACAGGGCGATAAAATCTATTAGCGAGATTAAATTTTATTTGATTGAATAATAAAAATTAGGGGAAAATATATGGAATCCCGAGGGAAAGCCTCAAGGAATCCTTTTGATTAACCCCCCCATGTGTGGAATTTAAAACAGCCTCCAAAAAACCATAGTTGTAATAAAAATGCCGGCATATATTAATACAGCCGTTACCGATATGGTTTTTGAAAGTATGTTTTTATGCTCCTGCTTTTTAATTACATAAAATGACAGTACCAACCCTGCAACGGGCAGTATTATGGCAAAAAAGCTGATTGCCGGCGAAACAACAGAGGTAAGGAAACTACTGTGCAACAAATCGGGGTTTTTAATAATCGATTCTGCCGTTTCAACGCCTTTGGGGTCTGAAAACACATATTTCCAATACGGGATTCGCGAAGTGGTTTTAAGCAGTGCTTTTATCAGGTGCATACTTGCCGTAATTGGCAAAATGCCCAATACAAGCTGTGTAAATGCTTTTTTCCACGATTCGTTTGCAAAATATTTTTTTATTGCGGCAAATATAAAGTAAAAAGCCAAAGGCAGTAAAACAAACAGCAATATTGCTTTTGATGTGCCAGTAAAACCATCGGGAATATTAAACGTGCTGTTGATATAATGCGGAACAGCCATCACTATTTTTTTGGTTGGTTTCCATTCCGATAATATCTCGTAAACGACAAATCCGCTCACAATAAAAAAGAATACTATTTCGGCCCATGATAGTTTTATATTTGTAAACAAATCGGCGGCAACCCCCCTTTTTTTAATTGCAATATTATCATGTGTGCATGATTTATGGCACTGCCCGCATAATATACACTCCCTGTTATCATTAAGCTTTGCCGGATACAATTCCGATGTGCATGAACGCCCAATAAATTTATAGTGGTTTTTGGTGCTTATACAGTCTTTAGTTTTGCAATTTTCGCACACTTTGGGGTCAACCACCCTAAGTTTTTTTACCGACAGCATTGAGTAAAGCCCAAGCAAATGCCCAATTGGGCATACGTAAGTACAAAAAGTACGTTTTTCCCAAAGCAGGCCAACCACTACAGCAACAGCAAATAAAATAAGCATATAAATTGCCATATACCGCGGAATCCGGTGAATTGCAAAAGTGTGTATCCCAATAATTAAAATAGTAGCATAAAACAGGGTTATTATCCAACCCGATTTTAAAAATTTACCGGGGTTCCTTTTTAAACCTATTTTCCCAAAAAACGAAGTAATTAGCTCCATTGGGCACACGCTACACCAAAAACGTCCAAAAATTATTGCTGTTACAATAATAAATGGCCACCAGTACGACCATATTATAAGGTTAAACAAATTTGTGTTACGGAGTATTTTTGCAAAATCGGGGTCGTTGGTTGTAATGCCAATTGCACCATAAATAATTAATATAAAAGCTGTTAATGTGAAAAACTGTATGGTTGTTAAAAAATGCCTGCTTTTAAATAGCCTGTTTATTATTGTCATATTTTACACAAATTATTATTTACCTGTTTTTTCTTTTACCTACCAAACATAATCAATATTTATTTAAGTAACAAAGTTGTTAGTAACACGGTTGTTACTAACAAGGCTGTTGCGCTGTATATATACTGTATATCAGGCTGATAGAAATTTTAAAAGACTGGAAATAAACCATAATAAAATGGTTTATTTATTGATTTAACAAATATTGCCAAAACGGAATAATTTCAATTATTTTATTTTCGAAAGTAATTTGCTCACTTGTATTATATGTATATATGTATGCCTTTTTAGTTTTTTGTTCTTCCATTGCTTTTAGTAACGAATTTATTTCCCGCTTTTTTGTATCGACATCATCAATTTTATAACATACCTGTATCAATATTTTTAAATTGTCTTGAATTATAAAAAAATCAACTTCCTTGTTATTTGTTGTTTTATAGTAAAATATTTCGGAATATTTTCTTACTAAAGTATTAAATACGATATTTTCGAATAAACGAGATTTATCTGTTATAATCCGGTTTAAAAATATAAATGAATTATCGCTTAAATATGTTTTTCGTTTTGATTGCCTTGCAACAAATGATGTTCTGTATTGGTAAATATTTTTTGTTAAAAATGGTTCGGGTAAAACAGCAAAATAGCTGGTTACGGTTGGCACACTTGTTTTATAAACACTAATAATTTTATTAGATAAGCTTGTAATAGAAAATTCTTTTGTAATATTTTCGGTAATTTTATTTATTATTAGTTTTAATAAATACT
>CAYQPP010000419.1:0-2287 GCA_964419235.1 uncultured Bacteroidales bacterium | reverse complement strand
TATAAGAATATAAGCGTATTTAACAAGAATGGTATTCATGTAAATGAATTATATCATGATATGATAGCAAAAAGAATAAACGATATTTTGATAGAATTAATAAACCCGACAATGCATAACCGTCAATAGCGATTATATTTTATCTTCAACCACCCTGTCAGACTTTAACGCCCATAACCAAAACATCGTCAATTTGCTCATAGCTTCCTTTCCACGATTCAAATTCATGAGCCAGCAGGTTTCTTTGTTTTTCATAAGGCTTATCATCAAACGATAAAAGCATGTTAACCAGCCGCTTTTGCATAAACTTGCCTTGCCCGTTTTCCGACATCTGGTCGGCAAAACCATCGGTAAACAGATATAACCTGTCGTTTTGTTTAAGCTGGATAGTATGGTTCTCATATGCAATTTCATGCAAATAATTACCAACAATACAGTTAGTACCCTTTATTTTCTTCACCTTATTATCTCTAATATGAAAAAGCGACTGAAAAGCTCCCGAATATTGCATCACTTTAGTCTCCTTATTTACAATGCACAATGTAATGTACATACCATCCGACGTGCTTTCGCGCTTAGTTTGTGCATAAAGCGTATTTTTAAATTTGGTACGCAATAGTTCCAAAATATCAGAGGTCTTTGTAATTATATTGTGGCTAATTATCTCGCCCAGCAAGCTCATGCCCAGCATACTCAGCAATGCCCCCGGAACTCCATGTCCGGTACAGTCGGCAACGCAAAATACCATATGTGGTTTACCGTTTATAAAAAAATTCCTTATCCAATAAAAATCGCCACTCACAAAATCTTTTGGTTTAAACAGTATAAAACTATCGCTAAAGCAGTGTTTTAGTATCTCCTCATCAGGCAAAACGGCCTGCTGAATTTCGCGGGCATAATTAATACTGTCGGTAATGGTTTTTTTCTGTTTTGTAATAAGCTTATGCTGCGACAGCGCATAGTCGCGCTGAGCCTCAATCTCCGATTTTTGCTCCTCGATCTCTTCAGTACGCTGATGCACAATATCCTCTAAATTTGAATTTACATATTGCAGGTGTTCCGACAAGCTTTTGCTTTTTAACAACGATTGGTTCAGCTTTAAATTTATAATCTGTGCCTGAGTTAGCATCATGCCAAAAATGCCTATATCGAGCAAATTTACCGAGTGGATTATAAGCAGGTTGTGCAAAATATCGTTTATTACAGTAGCTATAAGAAAACCGAAACCAAACAAAAACAGGCCGGCATTATCAATTTTTCTAACCTTGCCAACAATACCCACAAAAACACCATAAATACCCGAAAACATAGTAAAAAACATAAAAATATTAAAGTTTATGCTTGATATATGAAGCGGCGTAAAAAATGTCAACAAAGCCGAAAATGAGGTGTAACCAATTGTCAAATACAAAACGTATTTAGAATATATCGAGGGAAAAAGCCTATAAACATATATAGCAAAAAAGCAAACGGTCATAAAATATGAGAACCGCCAAATTCTTATGGCAATAAAAAAATTGGGCTCAAATTTGGGGAACAAAGCACCGAAATAGTAAAAACTCATAAAAATCACATAAATAGCTATCATTATCGATGCTATGCCAAAATAAAAGGCTGTGCGGTTTTTTCGGCTTACAAAAAAGTAATTAATCTGGTTAAAAATAATAAATAGTATGGTGCCTATTATAATTGCATATTTCAACATGCCAATAGCCGATTGCCTTATCAGATGCTTGGGTGTAGTTAAATATAATTTGTTGGCAAGTCCGTTTTTTTCGCGGTAAAAATTGGCATAATGAATAACAATATCATTCTCTTTTTTAGGATAAAAACCTTTCGACTTCAATATCAAACCGGGTTTTGTGGTTTTTATTGATTGAGTAGGCTTGCCAATACTCCCAATTAAAACACTATTTACATAGATGTTTGCTGCCGAATAAATGGTTAAACTATTAATTGTCAGTTCTGTTTTAACAGAGTCGAGATTAACTTTTAAATAATAAGTACCATATTTAAACTTTTTTGTTTCGCTACGCTTCGACGGAACATTTATTGTAGTGTGCGGCAACTCTAAAAATGCCTTTTCAATATAATCAGGGTTAATTAAGGTATCTGCAAAAAAAAGCCACTCTCCATTTAACGATGCCGATTTTAATGTATTCAAATCAACCCCCGACAAATCAATAAATCCATAATTGGCTTTAATTGGTTGCCCATTAGCAAACAAAACAGCATTACAATAAAGTATAAATGTAAATGCAAATAAAAATTTATGAAATTTGTTCAA
>CAYQPP010000418.1:0-2302 GCA_964419235.1 uncultured Bacteroidales bacterium | reverse complement strand
GGCACAACAAAAATATTTTTTATGATAAATTTACTGCTTATCTCAACAGCTCCGATTTTAATTATTTTGGCATATGTGTATTATCGCGATAAATATGAGCGCGAGCCACTTAACCTGCTTTTTGAAGGACTGGTAGCAGGGGGAGTAATAGTTTTGCCTGTTATATATTTTGAAAAGATAATTGATGGTTTTGGGGCTAATTTATCCGGTTTGCAAAACGCCGCATGGACAGCTTTTATGGTTGCAGCCTTGGTTGAAGAGGGGTTTAAGCTTTTTGCTGTAATAGTACTGATATGGAAAAACCCCAACTTTAACGAAAAGTTTGACGGGATTGTATATGCCGTTTTTGTTAGTTTGGGGTTTGCACTAATTGAGAATATCAGTTATGTTTTTGGCAACGACAATAGTATGCAGGTTGGTATTACAAGGGCTTTTACCGCAGTACCGGCACATGCTATGTTTGGGGTTATGATGGGTTATTGGTTGGGAAAAGCCAAATTTGTTCCGAGCAAACGAAAAAAGTATTTGTTGGCAGCTTTTATTTATCCTTTTTTGTTTCATGGTTTTTACGATTTTATTTTAATGAGCGGCAAACAAATTTTGTTGATACTGTTTATTCCGTTTGTTATTTATATGGTTTATCGAAGCCATAGGCGCATGAAAAATTTTGAAGGAGAGACAATTTTTAATCCCGATAAAGGAAAAAAGCAAAATAAATAATTTCCGTGTCCTTTGTGCCTTTTGTGGTGAACAAAATACAATTATTGTTGCATTGTTAAATTGCTCTATTGCTAAATACTTAAAAAACTTTGTGATTTCTGTTGTGGTTTTTTGCAAGGATAGGGATTTGAGAATTTTGATTAGAAAACGGAGGATGGAAAATGGAGAACGGAAACCGGTTGTTTATGTTTTTTCTCTGCGATCCTCTGTGCTCTCTGCGGTAAAAAAAGTAATTTGCGTTAATTTGTAGACATATTTGTGGAAGAACAGGGATTTGAGATTTGAGAACGGAGATTGGTGATTTTATATTTGAGAACGGAAATATATTTTTTCTCTGTGCCTCTGTGGTAAAAAAAAAATGAAAAATGAAAAATATATTGTTAGTAGGATTGGGCGGGTTTGTTGGTAGTATTGCCCGCTATTTTGTGTCAAAATTAAACCTTACCATTGATATTTGGGACATACCAATAGGAACTTTAACAGTAAATATTGTGGGTAGCTATGTTATTGGTCTGCTTGCCGGAATTTCAGAAAAAAGCGTGTTGCTAACACCCGATTTACGTTTATTGTTGATGGTGGGGCTTTGTGGCGGTTTTACGACTTTTTCGTCGTTTACAAACGAAAACCTTATGTTAATGCACAACGGACAAGTGTTTTCGCTGTTGATGTACACAGGATTAAGTGTAATGTTGGGTTTTGTGGCTGTTTATTTAGGTTTTACAACTTCAAATTTATTATAAAATGGAAGCAAACAATTATAGCGTATTAAGGTTTTATGCCAGCACAACCGACCGTATTGGTACAAGGTTGCTTTATGAGCATATAGTTTATCTTGCCAAAGAGAAAAACATTTCGGGGGTAACCGTTTACCGCGGTGTAATGGGTTACGGGCTAAGCAGTAAAAAAGTGAATACCTCAAAGTTTTGGGAGCTTACCGAAAAGCTGCCTGTTGTAATTGAGATGGTTGACAAAACCGAAGTGCTTGAACGGTTTTTTGACCATATTGAGCCGGAACTGAAAGAGATGGAAAAAGGCTGTATGGTTTATATGTTGCCAATTAGTGTTAAGTTGTTGAAACAGGGTAAAAAAAATCTTTAAATTTGCTTTTAATGGTAACTTAGTACTTATTCAGAAAAAAGTTTATAAAAATGCTTATCCGCATACTTACCCAATCAATGCTTCTGCCCTTACAGGGCGTTGCCCTGTACTAATGTTTTAGAGGCTTTCAGCCTCAAGTTTGAAAACTTGAGGCAAACAAGCAGATAAGCATTTTATAAAATAATAGGGTTACCCATTTAAGTCGCATCTTAAAAAAGAGCTGACCATAGCAAGTGCAACCGCCGATAACAAAACCTATAATGGAGATGCCGATGCTACAATATCAGGCACATTAACAGGAGTAGTAAGTTCTGACGATGTTACCTTAAACGGAACGGGCACATTTGCCAATAAAAATATAGGAACGACAAAAACAGTAACGGCTAATTATTCAATCAGCGGAACCGATGCAGGCAATTACACCTTAACCCAGCCCATAGGTTTATCTGCTGATATCACAAAAGCAGCTTTAACGGTAACGGCC
>CAYQPP010000417.1:0-2337 GCA_964419235.1 uncultured Bacteroidales bacterium | reverse complement strand
AAATGTTAATAGTTACATTTTCCATAAGTATATTTTTTAAATGGTTAATATTAATTATAAATATACGTGTTATTTAGCTAACAATCAAATTATTTGCAGATGTTATTCAACCTATTGGCAATTTTGCATTACAATTAGTTTTTTTTCTTTTTTTTGAAGAAAAACAAATGGGTTTGTCATATAAATAGTTATATTTATGACTTAAAAAAACCAATAATCATTGATATTATAAATTTTTATAGTGTAGATTTGATGAAAAGTGTAAGAGGTATTTTACGACATTTTGTTTATGTTAATTTAACGGGGGATTCGGTTCTTGATTATACTCAAGATGAGATTCGTAGGATTAAAATGGTAAACAATATTGGGCTGATTGGTATAATATGCTTGTTTTTATATGGCCTTGCCTACAGTATTATTGATTTGAGGCTATATGCCCCTGCCATTGGTCTTGTGTTTATGTCTGTAATAGTAATAATAGGTATTATTGCTTTAAATAATAGAGGTTTTTATCTATTGTCGAAGTTGCTTATAAATATTATATTCCTTTTAATTGTTGTAATAAATTCAATATGGATTTTTGGGAAAGTGTCCGATTCCCAAATATTCTTTTTGCTATGTGCAATTGTCCCTGTATTTTTGTGGGGCACAAAAAATACTGGCTATTTGGCTGTTTTTATAGGACTTAATTTGGTGTTATACATTGTTATAGAATTTTCCCCATCTTTTTTAAATAATATAATTCAGATGCCTGATAAATATATTACTTTTTTCAGCAGTTCAAATGTACTCGTATGTTTTATGGGTATTGCTTTGGCAATAGGGGTGTTTATTGTGCTTTCAAATAAAAAAGAGAAGCAGTTAATTAAACAGGCATCTGAATTAAAAAAATCACAGATTCATCGCGATATGGTATATTCTATTATAGCTCACGACTTGCGCAGCCCGTTTAATGGTTTTATGAGTCTTACAGAGTTGTTGCTTAACGAATATGATGATTTTAGCGATGAAAAAAAGAGAGAATATCTACAGACTATTTTTAAATCGTCGGTAATTTTGAGCAATTTGCTTGATAATTTGTTAGATTGGTCTAAAATGCAGTCGGGCAAGCTTGAGGCTAACTTTAAAACATTGTTGCTCAAACAAAAAATTGACGAGGTAAGCATGCTGCTTAAAGATTTGATAAACAACAAAGGATTCGCACTTACGGTTAATATTGATCCTAATTTAACGGTGTATGCCGATTCATATATGGTTTCAACCATTATTAGAAACTTGTTGGCAAATGCCATTAAATTTACCCCCAACGGTGGGGCAATAGCTGTAACAGCAAAACAGCATAATAGTGCCGTCGAAATTTGTGTTAGCGATTCGGGTGTAGGTATTCCACAAATAAACTTAGATAAACTATTTAATTTAAGTTCAACTTATACCACTTTGGGAACTAATTCGGAAAGAGGAAGCGGCTTAGGTTTAAAAATATGCAAAGATTTTGTTGAGGCAAATGGAGGCAAATTGTGGGTAGAAAGTGAGCCAAACAAAGGAAGTAAATTCTATTTTTCTTTAAAAAGTATGGAAAAGGCAAAAAAAATAATTGATGGAGATATTAGGAATTGACGTAGGCGGCTCGGGAATTAAAGGGGCACCGGTGAATATTGTAACAGGAGAATTAACCGGCGAGAGGCATAGGATACCAACACCACAGCCTGCCACGCCTGATGCCATTGGCGATGTTATTAAGGAGCTTGTAGGTTATTTTAATTGGAAAGGAAAAGTCGGAATCGGCTTTCCGGCACCTGTGCAAAAGGGTGTGGTTTTAACCGCTACTAATATCGATAACTCATGGATTGGAACTAATATCGACTCGTTTTTATCAAAAAAAACAGGGTGCGATGTGCATGTAGTTAATGATGCAGATGCGGCAGGTATAGCCGAAATGGCTTTTGGTAGCAAAAAGGTTAAATCGGGGGTTGTGCTTTTGTTAACCATAGGTACGGGTATTGGCTCAGCACTGTTTGTTAATGGGAGTTTGTTGCCTAACACCGAATTGGGAAATCTGGAATTGATGAATATGAGTATTGAACAGTTTGCATCGGATTTAACCCGCAAAAAGGAGGATTTGAATTGGAAAAACTGGGCAAAGCGTTTTAATAAGGTGCTAAACCTTTGTGAACAATTGTTTTATCCCAATTTGTTTATAATTGGTGGCGGGGTAAGCAAAAAAATGGAAAAGTTTGAAAAATATATTGATATAGATACCAAATTTGTAGCCGCAGGTTTTTTGAATAATGCAGGAATAATAGGCGCCGCAGTTTATGCATCAGAAAAATAGAGGGG
>CAYQPP010000416.1:0-2344 GCA_964419235.1 uncultured Bacteroidales bacterium | reverse complement strand
TCACGGTGTGAGTTGTTGATTTAAAGATATTTATAATAATAAAATGTGAGACTTTAAAAAAGAATTCACGCCGTGACTATCAAACATTTAACTCTGACAGTTGCGTAATTAAGGTATCAATAAAACGATAGCAAAAATTTAACCGCTATTGGTTAAACTAAAAATAAACTAAACGTATGAATAAAATGAATACTCAAAAAAACAGTTATTTAGTACCATTGATTATTGTTGGGATAATGTTTTTTGTAATAGGTTTTGGAGTTGGTATAAGCGGTTTTTTAACACCGGCGTTAAAATTGGCATTTAACCTTTCAACAGGAGAATCATATTTGGTTACGGCAGCAATATTTTCGGCATTTGTGGTTTTTGGAGGACCCGCAGGTTGGATAATAAAAAAGATAGGATACCGTAAATCAATGATGTTTGCATTTTTTATTATGGCTTTGGGCATGTTGCTTTTTGTGCCTTCGGCAAATGCAATAAGTTTCCCCATGTTTTTAATAGCCCTGTTTGTAGGTGGGGTAGGCAATACTTTGTTGCAGGCATCGGTAAACCCTTATGTTACAATTATTGGCCCAACCGAAAGTGCTGCAATGCGAATGAGCTTAATGGGGATAATGAATAAAACCGCATGGTGGATTGCCCCGCTGTTTTTGGGGCTTTTTATAAACCTGCAAGATGTTAAATTAGATGATGTGATATTTCCGTTTTATATAGTAACGGGTATATTGGTGTTTCTCGGTGTTTTTACCTATTTTGCCAAACTGCCCGAGGTAAAGGCTGAAGGCGAAGATGAGGACGAGGACGAGGTATCACAATCATCGTATGCTAAAGGGAAAACAAGCATAATACAGTTTCCGCATTTAATTTTAGGTGTTTTTGCCCTATTTCTTTATGTAGGAATTGAAACCTTGCCGATGGCTTCGATAATAGGATTTGTAAAAGCCACTTTTGGTAATAATGTTGCAAACCCCGAGGGCTATTCAAAATTTGTTACTATTGGTTTGGTTGCCGGATACCTGTTTGGGGCTTTGGCTATTCCCAAGTATATCTCTCAAACAAAAGCTTTGATACTATTCTCTTTTATAGGCATAGCATCAACGCTGTTGTTGGTTTATATGCCTGCACAGTATGCATTTTATGCATTGCTGATGGTAAGTTTTGCCAATTCGTTGATGTGGCCTGCAATATGGCCGCTGGCTATGGCCGATTTAGGAAAATTTACAAAAACAGGAGCATCGCTTTTGGTAATGGGTATTGTTGGCGGTGCGGTTATACCTTTAATATTCGGCTTTTTGGTTGATGCCATAAAAACTACCGAAGAGGCAACGGTTAACAACTACCAGAGTGCTTATTGGATACTATTGCCTGCCTATCTGTTTATACTATATTTTGCTTTACACGGGCATAAAATTAGGACAACAAAATAGGAAACGGATAATAAAATTGAAAAATTAAAAATTACTATATATTATGCAAAATAAGGTTGTTGTAGGTGTTGATATAGGCGGAACCTCAATTTCTGCCGGATGTTTGGTTGATAATACCCTTGTAAAAAAAGCTCAGGCAAATACAAATTCGGGCAGGTCGGTGCCCGAAATCCTGAAAACTCTTTATGAGGTTATTGATTTGGTTTGGACAAAGGATGTTCAAGCAATAGGAATAGGAGTTCCGGGTTATGTCGATATTGAAAAAGGTGAAATTAGGCTTATAAATAATATACCGTCGTTTCAGGGTTTGGTTTTAAAAAACGAAGTTGAAAACCATTACAATGTCCCTGCATACATAAATAATGATGCCAACAGCTTTGCGCTCGGGGCATACTATTTCGGTATTCAGTCGGTTTGCACAAATGTGGTTGGATTAACGCTTGGTACAGGACTTGGGGGCGGTATTGTAATTAATGGCAAGCTGCACTCGGGTTTATTTGGCGGTGCAGGCGAATTTGGTTGTATGCCATATTTGGATGCAACTTTTGAAGACTATTGCAGCAGCAAATTTTTTGCAAAAAAGTATAATACAAATGGCAAAGACTTGTTTATTCAGGCAAAAAATGGCGATAGCGATGCCCTTATTATCTTTGAAGAGTTTGGCAGCCATATAGGTAATCTTATTTTACATATTTTATATACTTTGTCGCCCGAAATTGTGATTATTGGGGGTAGTATATCAAAATCTGCCGAGTTTTTTATGAGCGGCGTTAAAATGATTATCGAAAAGTTTCCCGTTGAAATTATACGTAAAAATTTTAAAATAGAAGTTTCTCAACTTGAGTATCCTGAAATTTATGGTGCGGCAGCTTTATGCCTGTCAGAGTTTTCAGGGCGGGCAGATTAATTTAATT
>CAYQPP010000415.1:0-2344 GCA_964419235.1 uncultured Bacteroidales bacterium | reverse complement strand
GCCCAGGTGGCGGAATTGGTAGACGCGCAGGACTTAAAATCCTGTGGGCAGTAATGCCCGTGCCGGTTCGAGACCGGCCCCGGGTACAAAAGCCCTGATAGTCGAAAGATTGTCGGGGTTTTTTGTTATACGCAAAAATTAGTAATTTGGTAAAAATTGCAAACAGATGAAGAAAGTTACGCCGTAAATAATTATTTTTAGCACATAATTATAATAATAAGTAAATTAACACGTATTTAAACTCGTAAAAGAGGCTGTCTAAAAAGATGGATAATTAGACCTAACATGTTTTTATTTGCACAAAGACAAATGGGGATGAATAGTAATTTTGAACCAATACTCGCAAAAAGTGTAAAATTTGTTAGTAATACATATTCAACTCATTACACAATTTCTAATTTTTTAATTTAATTGTATGAAAATAAGTAAAAAGTTTAAAATAATATCGGTTGCCGTAATAGTTGCAGCAATAGTTAGCTTTGTTTCGTTTGACGATGAAAATTTTCAGATAGCAAAAAACTTAGATATTTATAATACCCTGTTTAGGGAACTTAGCCTATATTATGTTGATGAGGTTGACGCCGGCGATTTGGTAAAAACCAGTATCGATAAAATGCTAAGCTCGCTCGACCCATATACGGTTTATATTCCTGAATCGAAAATGGAAGACTACCGTTTTATGACAACCGGACAGTATGGCGGCATTGGTGCATTAATTAGAACAAGTGGCGATTTTGTTATTATTACCGAGCCATATGAAGGATTTCCTGCATATAAAGCCGGACTACAAGCCGGAGATAAAATTGTTAAAATTGACGGAAAAACAGTTAAGGGCAAAAATTCGCAAGATATTAGCGAACTGCTTAAAGGAGAGCCTAATACTGAAATAAAGCTAAGTGTTGAAAGATTTAATGAAAGCAAACCCATTGAATTAAATGTTATTAGAGAAAAAATACAGATTAATAGCGTACCATATTCAGGAATGCTAAATAAAAATATTGGTTATATAAGGTTATCGAGCTTTACTCAAAATTGCAGCAAAGAGTTTAAAAAAGCATATAAGGAGTTAAAAAGCAATAATGATTTACAAGGGTTGGTTTTTGATTTAAGAGGAAATCCGGGTGGTTTGTTAATGGAAGCCGTTGCTGTATCGAACCTATTTGTTCCTAAAGGACAAGAGGTGGTTAGCACAAAAGGAAAAGTAAAGCAATGGAATAGGGCATATAAAGCAACCCATGACCCATTAGACCTTGAAATACCAATTACCGTACTTGTAAACAGCGGGTCGGCATCGGCATCTGAAATTGTTTCGGGGGTTATTCAAGATTTAGATAGGGGTGTAATTATAGGAACCCGCACTTTTGGCAAAGGGTTGGTGCAAACAACTCGCGACTTAAGCTATAACTCAAAACTTAAATTAACTACCGCAAAATATTATATACCAAGCGGCAGGTGTATTCAGGCTCTTGACTATACTCACCGAAATGAGGATGGCAGCGTTGGGCGCGTTCCCGATTCGCTAATTACAGAATTTAAAACAAAAATAGGGCGTACGGTTTTTGACGGAGGCGGTATAATGCCCGATATAAAAGTTGAACCGCAGTTATTAAGTAAAATATCGGTTAGTTTATATACCAAAAACCTTATTTTTGACTATGCAACCCAATACCGATATAAATTTGATAGTATCCCTCAGGTTGAGCAATTTCATATTACCGATGATATTTACAATGACTTTATTGCATTTTTATCAGATAAAAAATTTGATTACACTCCCGAAAGCGAAAAAATACTTGACAAACTTGAAAAAGCTATAAAAAAAGATAAATATAACGATAGAATAGACGGTGAAATTGACGATTTACGAAAAAAACTGGCTCACGACAAAGATAAAGATTTGCAAAAGTTTAAATCGGAAATAAGTGATTTATTAAAAGAAGAGATTATAAGCCGTTACTATTATCAAATAGGCAGGGCTAAGGCCATGATTATTGAAGACCCCGTTGTTGATAGCGCTATTGTGGTTTTGCAAGACAGCAATAGGTATAAATTAATTTTAACCGTACACTAATGGTTGGTTAAAAAATAGGTAATTGCGAAGTTTGAATATTTCAACCTATTTTTATTTTCGCCAACTTTTAATTAACAATAGTTTGTTGCAAGATATAACATACTTATAAACAGATGTTTATATTTTATTATAATGCAAGACAATATGTTGATTATTAGAACATTAAACTTTCATCTTATTAATAAAATCTAACGGCTCATTGAATTAAACTACATTATATTTTTTAGCACAAATATATTTATTGTTAATTTACCTGCTTCTCTCTTTTTGTAA
>CAYQPP010000414.1:0-2380 GCA_964419235.1 uncultured Bacteroidales bacterium | reverse complement strand
TCTAAAGTCTAAAGTCTAATCTCAGGTATTTCTCCTTCAACAATTAAAGTGCCTTGGGTAGCTGCTTTTATTTGGTCGATTGTTACGCCAGGGGCACGTTCTAAAAGTTTAAATCCTTTATCGGTAACCATTATTACGGCTAAATCTGTTACAATTCTTTTAACACAGTTTACGCCGGTAAGAGGCAGGGTACACTCTTTAAGTAATTTTGACATGCCTTGGCGGTTGGTATGCTGCATTGCAACTATTATATTTTTTGCCGAAGCCACTAAATCCATTGCCCCGCCCATTCCTTTTACCAACTTGCCGGGTACTTTCCAACTGGCAATATCGCCGTTTTCCGAAACCTCAAAAGCTCCGAGTATTGTTAAATCGACATGTCCGCCCCTTATCATTGCGAAGCTTGTGGCTGAGTCGAAAAAAGCTGCTCCGGGCATGTAGGTAATAGTCTGTTTGCCGGCGTTTATTAAATCGGCATCGGCGTTTGCTTTTGTGGGGAATGGCCCCATGCCCAACAGTCCGTTCTCAGAATGCAATACCACCTCCATGCCTTTGGGAATGTAATTTGCCACCAAAGTGGGGATACCGATACCGAGATTTACATAGTAGCCGTCTTTTATCTCTTTTGCAATGCGCTGTGCTATTTGGTTTTTATCGAGTGCCATAATTAATGAGTTTTTAAGTTAAAGTGTTTGGTAATAAGTGTTTAGTGAAAGTAATTAATCAGATACGGTTAACATTTCAATACGTTTTTCGTAATTAACCCCTTGAAAAATACGCTGCACAAAAATACCAGGTGTGTGGATATAATTCGGGTCGAGCTCTCCGGCAGGCACAAGCTCTTCAACTTCAGCAATTGTTATTTTGCCCGCCATTGCCATCATATTGTTGAAGTTGTTTGCGGTATATTTAAAAATAAGGTTGCCATGTGTGTCGCCTTTCCAAGCTTTTACTACTGCAAAATCGGCAGTTAGTGCATGTTCGAGCAGGTGCATTTTGCCGTTAAATTCGCGCGATTCTTTTCCAATGCCAACCTCGGTTCCGTATCCGGCAGGAACATAAAATGCAGGGATGCCTGCTCCACCTGCCCTTATTTTTTCGGCCAGCGAGCCTTGCGGAAGCAGTTCGACATCAATTTCGCCACTTAAAAGCTGGCGTTCAAATTCGGCGTTTTCGCCAACATACGAAGCTACCATTTTTTTTATCTGCTTATTTTGCAACAACAGCCCCAAGCCAAAATCATCAATTCCGCAGTTGTTTGATATGCATATTAACTCTTTAATGTCAGATTTTGACAGTTCGCTGATTGTATTTTCAGGAATTCCGCCAAGGCCAAACCCCCCAAACATTACTGTCATGTTGTTTTTAATTCCCTGTATGGCCTCGTGTGCGTTTTTAACAACTTTGTTCATAACAATTGGTGTTTAAATTAATAATAAATAGCACAATTTAAACCGAAAAAAGTTTAGCGGCTTTTTTTTGTGCAACTCTAAACTTGTCAATGTTTATTGGTATTGATATGTTGTTTTGCGAAAAATAGTTAAGTAGGTTTTCGGTGCTTAAATTGCCTATAAGCTCTTTTGCCGACATTGGGCAACCCCCCAGCCCCAGCATTACCGAATCGAACATACGGCAACCGTTTTTATATGCTTCGTTAATTTTGTTAAGATAGGTTTTTGGCGTGGTATGCAGGTGCAGGCCAATTTCGATATTGGGAAAGGCATTTTTTACCCTTGAGTAAATTGAGCCAATGTCGGCGGCTTTTCCTACGCCAACCGTATCGGCCAGATTAATGGTTTTGATGCCTATTTTTATTAGCTCCTCAATACCTTTAAACAGCGAATCTTCAGTACAGATATCTCCGTAAGGGTTGCCAAAAGCCATTGATAGATAGACTACCATATGCTTGTTTTTTGCGGCAGCCATATTGTGTATGGTGTCAATATTGGCTATTGCTTGCTTGTATGTCGATTTTATATTCAGTTTTAAAAAAGTTTCGGAAATTGAAAAAGGAAAGCCCAAATATGTAACCTCGTCAAATTCAACGGCATTTTCGGCTCCGCGTATATTGCCAATTATTGCCAGCAATTTTGTTTTTGTATCCGACATGTCGAGGAGTTTGATTACCTCGGCGGTGTCGCGCAATTGCGGAATGGCTTTGGGCGACACAAAACTCCCAAAGTCAATGGTGTCGAATCCCACTTGCAGCAGACTGTTTATATAGTCGGCTTTTGCTTTTGCAGGAATGTAATTTTTCAATCCTTGCATTGCATCCCTCGGGCATTCGATTAGTTTTAGCATAAAAATGGTTTGTATTTGTTTAATATCTAAAGTCTAACATCTAAAGTCTAATATCTAAAGTCTAATATCTAAAGTCTAA
>CAYQPP010000413.1:0-2387 GCA_964419235.1 uncultured Bacteroidales bacterium | reverse complement strand
AATTTTACACTTATTGTTATATAATCTATTGACAATTAATTATTTATTAGGGTTACCCATTTATGTCGCATCTTAATTTACATGCTCTATCTATATCAAATACCGATTATCCAATTAAGACTTTGAGAACTAAGTAGGTAACCCTATTATATATGTTGATTAACGAACTATTGAAATATACATACGCTAACCATTTTAATTGAAATAACACATAAATCAGCAATTTGATTACGTTTACCAGAGTTTTTACAAAGATTATGTATTTTTTTATTATGGCATTAGGATTGGGATAATTTTTTTATATATTTGTTGCTTATAAAATTTACTAACCAAAAAACGGAGGACTGCTTATAGAAAAATAATTACACTTAACTAAATTAGGAGGTAATTATGGATATTCATAATCATGGTGATTATGATTTAATTAAGCAGTATCTTGGTGGCAATTCTGCCAGTCTGGAAATCTTAATAAATCGACACAGAAACAAAGTTTTTTCTTATATCTTGATGGTTGTAAAAAAGCAGGAGCTTGCCGAGGATATATTTCAGGATACTTTTATAAAAGTAATAAAATCGCTTCATGCCGGAAAATACTCCGAGGAGGGGCGTTTTGTATCGTGGGTAATGCGTATAGCTCATAATCTGATTATTGATTTTTACAGGAAAGACAAGCACCTTAAAACTATTTCGGACGACGAAACTGAAGTGCCGCTTTTTAATTCGTCGAAATTTTCTGATAAAAATATTGAACAGGAGATTGTTATTAACCAAGTTCACAACGATGTGAAGGTTTTGGTTGAGCAACTACCCGATGAACAAAAGGAGGTTGTTGTGTTAAGATATTATAACGATTTGAGTTTTAAAGAGATTGCCGAACAAACTAATGTTAGTATAAATACAGCTTTGGGCAGAATGCGTTATGCTATAATTAATATGCGCAAGGCTATGGAAAAATCAAAGGTAGATTTGATATATAATTAGTGTATTATCTTAAATCCGCAAAGCTTGTCCCGTATTTTTGGGGTTACGGTGTGAGTTGTTGATTTAAAGATATTTATAATAATAAAATGTGAGACTTTTAAAAAGAACTCACGTCGCGGTTATCAAGTATTTAACTCTGACAGTTGCGGAATTAAGGTATTATAATTGCTGTTTTTTTTAATTTGATATAATATTTTAGTTTAGGTGTCGTTTAATTATAAGTTACTTAATTAAATAGTTTTGCCTATGCAAATTTCTACAATTTATTATCAATTAAAAAAAATGATGGGGATTAACAAAATAGCAAAAGCTGACAGCTTATTATCTAACGGGCTTTCAGAATCGTTTGAACCATCGGCCAAAAGTATTAAAAATATAATGGCATTTTCTGATGCATATCATTACGATAAATCGGATAGCATTGGAAAAATAGAATACTTAATAAACTAAATAAAAAAGGCGGAGTAACTTCCGCCTTTTTTAGTTTTGTTATTTTAAACCCTAAATGTCGTCAATAATAACATCCTTAGCCTTCTGGTCGCTTTTCTTTACTTTTTTTAGTTTATTGGTATTTTCGGGCAGGTATAAATCTTTTGATGCCATATCGATATTGTTGCGCAATTCGCTCAAAAAATCTTTAATGTCTGAAAATTCGCACGATATTTCAGATTCGCTGTACATAATTGATAAATAACCAACCTTTTTATTTTCGGTATAATTAAATCCTATTCTTATACCACCGGCAGTAGTATAAACCATATTGCCTTTAGTTTTGTTTTTTTCCTTGTTTTTATAATTATTTATCATTTGGTTTAAAACAACTAAAATATCAGAGTATTCATCTTCGTCAATATAGGCTTCAAACCGTTTTGATGATTTAGCAATTTCATTTTCTGAGATGCTATTATCGGGTATTATGGTAATTTTTACCCCTTTTAAAATATCGGTGCTATTTAGAGCACTATATTTTGCGGCTTCAATTACTATCTCCATTTTGTTATTGCCCTTTTTGGAATCAAGCTCCCAAATGTCAATTGAGTGGGTTACTTTTTTATTGTTTAACTCGGTTGATATTTTTGATGCCGGAGGGGTTCCGAAATTTACTTGGGCTTGCGCTGAAATAAGCATGCCAATTACAAATGCTGTTGTTGTTATTATTTTCATTATGTTACCATTTAATTAATAATAACTAAAAATATAAAAAATGTTTGTTTTATGTATTAATAATTGTGAGTTAATTTTAATAAAAATTATGGAATTGCCCATATTGTTACAGATTGGTAACAAAAGTATTCTTTATGTTATATTTAAGTGGGTAATTCAAAAAAAATAAAATTATTTGTCTTTATGTTCGATAATTTATTTTGGCAGTTGGGTTTGTGGTAATAAAAAAGGCTTCTAAAAAT
>CAYQPP010000412.1:0-2391 GCA_964419235.1 uncultured Bacteroidales bacterium | reverse complement strand
CGCGACGCTTCGAAGTGCAAGCACGCTCGAAGGTCTAAACTGACCTTTAAGCGTCGCAATTGATTTTATTAGGTGCGAAACTTCAGTTTTCTATTTTTATTTATGAGCAGACACTTTGCTATCAGTTTTTTATAAAAACAGATAAAAAAGTGAATAATTAAACCTATGAATTGTATATTTGGCATGAAAAAAAATTAAATTAACTCCTGCTTTAAGCAGGCTAAAACAAAAAACATGCAACGACTATTTATTTTATCATCATTACTATTTTTATCGTTAACAATTACAGCCCAAAAAACATTAACCATTGATGATGCTGTAATTGGACAATGGAGAGAGCTTTATCCTCAAACGCTAAGAAATTTGCAATGGCAAGGCGAATCAAATGCTTTTACATTTCAAGATTACCAAAATTTATATCAACAAACGACAAACAAAAGCGATTCATCGGTAATATTAACCGTAGGCGAATTAAATACTATTTTAAATAATGCAGGGGTTGATTCGGCAAACTCTATGCCCAAACTTTTATGGGAAACCGATGATGAATTCCATTTTTATAATAAAAATTATTGGTGTGCCGTATCAATAAAAAACAAAAAAGTTATTGCATCTATAAATTTGCCTAATAAGGCACAAAACCAAAAACTATGGTATGCAAAAAAGCTTATAGCCTATACTTTAGATAACAACCTATACATGGTTGGCACCGATAATAAAAGTATTCAGATTACAAATGACAAAGATAAAAACTTTGTTAACGGACAATCGGTAAGCAGAAACGAGTTTGGTATTAACGACGGAATATTTTGGTCGCCATCGGGCAATTACATTGCTTTTTACAGAAAAGACGAGTCGAAAGTAAAAGATTTTCCGATTGTTGACATTACCACCCGCGAGGCCGAAGTTAACCCAACAAAATACCCAATGGCAGGTATGGCAAGCGAGCACGTAAGCTTGGGTATTTACAATATTAACACCAACAAAACTGTTTTTATTGAAAAAGACGACACGGTAAGCGAAAAATATCTTACAAACATATCATGGGGGCCTAACAATGAATATATTTACATACAGGTACTTAACAGGGCACAAAACCATATGAAATTAAACAAATATAACGTTTTGGATGGCTCGCTGACCAAAACCCTGTTTGAGGAGACAAACAAAAAGTATGTTGAGCCTCAATTTGCACTAAAATTCTTGACAAATAATAAAGACCAATTTATTTATCAAACCCGCAAAGACGGATATAACCATGCATATTTATACAATACAAAAGGTGATTTTATAAAACAAATAACAACAGGAAATTGGGAAATTACCAAAATTGTACACTTAAGCAAAAAACACCTTTTTTATATGTCAACCGAGGAGAGCCCAATTGAAAGGCATCTTTATAAAATTGATTTGAATTCAGGAAAAAAGGAAAAACTTACTGCCATAGCCGGTAGCCACAGAATAATATTCAACAAAAATTCAAAATATTTTATTGACAACTATTCAAATACCGAAACACCAAGGGTTATTACCGCCACGGGCACAAATGGCAAGAACATACGTACAATTTTAAAAGCAAAAAACCCTTTGAGTGAATTTAATATGCCAAAAATGGAAATTGGTACTATTAAGGCAGCCGACAATAAAACCGACCTTTTTTACCGATTGATTAAACCTGCCGATTTTGACCCAAACAAAAAATATCCGGCTATTGTATATGTTTATGGCGGACCTCATGCACAACTTATCGAAAACCGATGGTTGGGTAGTGCTCGTATGTGGCAATATTATATGGCTCAAAAAGGGTATGTTATGTTAACTGTTGATAATAGAGGCTCTGCAAATCGCGGATTAGAATTTGAGAGTATTATACACCGCCAGTGTGGCGTTGCCGAAATAAAAGACCAAATGAAAGGGATTGAGCTCTTAAAAAGCCTCCATTATGTTGATATGGATAAAATTGGGGTTCATGGATGGAGTTATGGCGGTTTTTTAACAACAACATTAATGGTAAACTACCCCGATGTTTTTAAAGTAGGTGCTGCCGGCGGTCCGGTAATCGACTGGAAATATTACGAAGTAATGTATGGCGAAAGATATATGGATACACCTGAAGAAAACCCCGAAGGATACCAATTTACATCATTAATACCAAGGGCAAAAGAATTAAAAGGCAAACTATTGATTATTCAAGGTGCAATTGACAAAACAGTAGTTTGGCAAAACAGCCAGCTATTTGTGCGCGAGTGTATCAAAAACCGTGTACCTGTCGATTATTTTATCTATCCAAGGGCAGAGCACAATGTACGCGGATACGACCGTATTCATTTAATGGATAAGGTATCAAACTACTTTGATGATTATCTTAAAAACTAAACCACTGGACTATAA
>CAYQPP010000411.1:0-2408 GCA_964419235.1 uncultured Bacteroidales bacterium | reverse complement strand
AATAACCAACTACCGCGACGCCCATGATTTAAAAAAACAGAAAAAATTATGCAATATCCTAATTGAGCCGCCTGTATCAGAATATAGCGCGGGCAGTTTTTCCGAATCAGATGATATTCTTGACATTGGATACGACTTGCGCGAAAAATATTATGCCGCTTTTAAAAAAATTGCCGACTCTTTAAACAGAATAAAAAAAATTGATTACAACCCTTACGTCAGGCTAAATGCAAACAAAAAGGTAATTATTAATTCATTTAAATTTATAGGGCTTAAAACCCTTTCGAAAGATATTATACTGCGAAAATCGGGGTTAGAATTAGATAAAGAGTACACAGCCGATGAGTTAACCTTGGCTTTTCGCCGAATGTATTCGACACTATATTTTAATTACATATATTATGAACTTATACCTACCGAAAATGGCCATGCAGATATGATAATAAGGTTAAAAGAGCAGTATAACAGCATGTTTAAAATTGCCTTTAACTTTCATTCGTTTACCACACCAGCAATAATACTTAACTATACATGGAGAAATTTGCTTTTAGACAGATCGAGGTCGTTAATAAAATTTGCAATTAGCCAAGATGCAAAGGCACTACTGGAACACAAGCAGTTTTATGGGAAAAACCTAAATAACTCATTAACATTAAAAACACTATATATTCAACAGCGTGTTCCGATTTTTAATGGCAACAATATTGAAAACCTATATAAAACAGGCAACTTTTCAACAGGCGTATCTATTCACCATTACTATGGGAGAAATACAGCTATTGGGGCACATTTTAATTTCAGAAGAGTCGATTTTTCACCCGATATAGCATCGGTATTCAGGTTCGACGGTTATAGAAGGGGACTGTTTTCTAATATTGATTATGAATATAACAGTTTAGACAGGCCTTTTTTACCCACACAAGGAATTGAAGCCAAACTAAATTTTACAACAGGTTTTAACAGAAAATTTAGTGCAGCTTATTCAGGGGCCGACACAACAATATCAGACACAACTATTATTACAACTCCAAAAAAGCCTTCATTAAAAATGGATTTTCATGTTAATATGTATAAAAAAGCATCGCAAAAATTAACTTTTATAACCAATATACAAGGAGGTTTAATAGTTGACGATAACTATTTTTACTTAGACAACCTGTTTGTGGGCGGCAGCCAGCGGGTTTATGACAACCAATTTATTTTTTCGGGGTACAAAGACGGACAAATTTCTGCAACATCATTTGCATCGGGCTTGTTTGGTGTGCAATACCAAATTTGGGAACAGCTTTATTTGTCAGGAAAAGCCAATATCGGGTTATATAATTTTATATCGGGTTTTGGACTTATAGATGATGTTAAAGACAAATTTATATCGGGCTTTAGCAGCTCAATAGCTTATAATATCAGCATGTTGCCAATGGAATTCTCAATAAATTACTCACCCGAAATAGGTGTGCTTTTTAGTAGCATAAGAATTGGCTATATTTTTTAACCTACAGCCAATAATTTTTTTATAGAATTATGGCATTACCATAAAAACAATAAACAACCAACTAACAATAAAGTGTCCAACTCATTTTTTAAATTCAAACGGTTTACCATTAGTCAAAAAAAATCGGCAATGAAAGTTGGCACCGATGGCGTTTTGCTGGGTGCATGGGCCAATTGCAGGCATGCAAAAAACATACTCGATATTGGAACAGGAACAGGGTTAATAGCCCTTATGGCGGCACAAAAATCGGAAGCTGAAATTGATGCAGTCGAAATTGACAAAGATGCCGCCGAAGATGCAAAACTCAATATACAAAACAGCCCTTGGGGTAACCGCATAACGTTATTTAATACCGCTTTTCAAGAGTTTGCACAAAACAGCCGCCAAAAATATGACCTGATAATAACAAACCCCCCATATTTTACACACTCAAAAAAGCCTCAACAAATTGGCCGTACCTACGCCCGACATAACGACTCGCTTTCGGCTGCCGATTTATTTAAGGGTGTTGAGCTGTTATTGGCCGAAAATGGGGAGCTCAATATAATTATACCCGCCGATGATTATTTAAGATATATTGAAGCTGCAAACGATATTAATTTGCATTGCACTAAAAAATTATGGGTAAAGCCCACGCCCAAAATACCACCCAAACGTATTTTGTTGGCTTTTAACAAAACCAAACGGAGTTGTTCCGAAAACACAATTGTTATTGAATCAAACGGCCGCCATCAATATTCAAGTGAATATAAAGCATTAACTAAAGATTTTTATTTGGCGTTTTGATTGGCATTATTGCTCAAAAAGGGTGCATTTATCAACAAACCCTAACTACTCCTCAATATCTTTTTTCCATGAGTCATCGTATAAAAAATTATTATACGGATAGCGTTTGGCATGTATTTCGCGCACTTTT
>CAYQPP010000410.1:0-2423 GCA_964419235.1 uncultured Bacteroidales bacterium | reverse complement strand
GTTGAAATACCTGCCGAATTACAGAGCTCGCCCGAGGCTGTTGCTTATATAAAGGCAATGACAAAAACCACAAACAAAGCCACAAAGTTATTTAACGACATTGTTAAAATTACCGGAGGTAAAGATATTGACAACTCCGATGAGCTTACCACAATGCAGACTTTAAAAATGGCCAAAGCAGCCGGACAGCTTATGATGGTAACGTCAAAAATGGAGGAGTACAAAATTCAAAAATTGAGTATCGACTCATTGTTGTCGCCGGTTCAAATAGCTGCATTAGATAAAGTGTGTTTGGAGTTAGAAGAGCATATGGGAAAAATTGACCCTAAAAATATTACTATTGATGAAAGTGAGATGCAGGCTCAGCAAGAGATGCAAGAGAAGCAGCAGGCCGAAACCGATAGCCTGACAGCTTTGCACGAAGAGGCAATCAGCCAACAGAAAGCCGAAGGGTTTGAGGGAGATTATAGTGAACCTGAAGAACCGGAAAACAGTGAATTTATTTGGTGGCACATTCTGTTCCCGATAGGCATACTTGCTTTTATGGTATATATGGTTATTGGCGCCTATAAAAAAATAAAAAGCGGAGTTAAAAATATAGGCTACTCTTTTGGCGACATTAAAGATAAGGTGCACGAAGCAAAAGAGATGACCGACAAAAAAGGGCCTGACGGAAAAGAGATGTCGGACGAAGAGAAAAAAGGGCTCGATGCATTAGACAACTTATTGAATAAATAGTGGATTCAGCAAAAAAATAGTTATTTTGTGAACTAAGGATATATATTTAAAAAAAGATAAAATTATGAACACAACAACAATTGTAATTATTGTAGCAGTCGCATTATTTGTAATTATCATTATATCAATTTATAATGGTTTGGTGCGCAAACGCAACGAGGTTGACAATGCCTTTGGTGGAATGGATGTACAGCTAAAAAAACGTTACGACCTTATTCCTAACTTGGTATCGACAGTAAAACAGTATGCAAGCCATGAAAAGGAGTTGCTTACAAAAGTAACCGAGCTTAGGGCAAAAGCTACCAGTGGCAATTTAAGCCCCGACGAAAAAGTAGCTATCGACAACCAGATTTCGGCAGGTATGAAAGGCATTATGGTGGCTGTTGAGAGTTACCCCGACCTTAAGGCAAACGAGAATTTTATGAACCTGCAAAGGACGCTTACAGAGGTAGAGTCGCAAATATCGGCAGCAAGACGTACTTATAACGCCGTAATAACCGATTTTAACAATGGCATTCAAACTTTTCCGCAAAGTATTATCGCCGGAATGATGCACCTTAAGCGTAAAGAGGTTTTTGTTATTCCCGAAACCGAGCGCCAAAATGTGAATGTTAAAGATTTATTTTAACACAAAAAAGAGGCTGTCTAAAAATTTTTAGACAGCCTCTTTTTATTAAAAACAAAATATAATGAAATCTGTTGAAGAGTTAAAGGCACTATATGAATCGGAGTTAAAACCACAACTAACCGGTTTAGAGAAAAAGCGTAAAACAATTAAAAGGTTTTCGCGGTGGGGTGGGCTTATAGCAATTTTTTCATTTATTTTTATAAGGCTTATCCCAAACCAGACAATACTAATTGTGGTTTCGATATTGGCAATTATTGCGGTTTTATATTTGCTGATTAAGGGTGGCATGATGTATTTTAGCTACCGTAAAGAGTTTAAAAAAGAGGTGGTAACAAAAATAATCGACTTAATAAACCCCGATTATAATTATAATGCCGATAAGCATATTAGTACTAATAATTTTATTCAGAGCAAACTATTTTCGCACACGCCCGACAGGGTAAGGGGCGACGATTATGTTTCGGGTACAATTGAAAAAACCGATTTTGAATTCTCGGAGCTACAAGCCGAATACAAAACCACAACTACAAAAGACGGAAAAACAGAAACCTCATGGCATACCATTTTTGCAGGGCTGTTTTTTCATGCCGATTTTAACAAGCATATTGAGGGAACAACATTTGTATTGCCTGATGTTGCCGAGAAGCTTTTGGGTAAGTTTGGGCAAAAATTTCAAAAATCGTTTAGTAAAGGTAAACTGGTAAAACTTGAAAACCCCGAATTCGAGAAAAAATTTGTTGTTTATAGCTCAGGGCAGCAAGAGGCTCGCTATATACTTACTCCGGTAATGATGGAGGCTATGGTAAGCCTGCAAAACAAGTACAAGCGCAAAATGCATTTTTCGTTTATCGGCGAGCGTGTTTATTGTGCAATAAAATTTAATAAAGGTTTGTTTGAGCCGCGCATAAGAAAATCGGGTGTTAATTTTAACGATGTAGAGGAGATGTACCACCTGTTTGGGTTAATTGAAACCATTATTACCGAAATGAATTTGAATACCCGCATTTGGACAAAACAGTAACTGTTTTGTGCCTTTTACTATAAAAACTATGTTTTA
>CAYQPP010000409.1:0-2425 GCA_964419235.1 uncultured Bacteroidales bacterium | reverse complement strand
TTATTTTTATAGTACCATAGCCTTTGATTATACTAGGTGCGAAACTTCAGTTATTAATTGATTTAGTATCTTTGCAAAAAAAAGAGATAAACTTAATTTTTTTAATGCCTTAAATTTGTCTCGCTTTAGCGGATGGTTAAATAAAATACGGATGGAACATAAAGCAGGGTTTGTAAATATTATCGGTAATCCAAATGTTGGCAAATCAACATTAATGAATGCCTTTGTAGGCGAAAAGGTATCAATTATTACCAGTAAGGCGCAAACTACACGCCACCGTATTTTGGGCATTGTAAACAGCGACGATTTTCAGATGGTGTATTCTGATACCCCCGGAATACTCAAGCCAAACTATAAGCTGCAAAAAGCAATGATGAAATTTGTTGATACTGCAATTTCTGATGCCGATGTAATACTTTATGTAACCGATGTGGTTGAGACTTTCGACAAAAACGATGAGTATATCCAAAAGGTACAAAAAACCTCGATACCTGTTATTTTACTTATAAATAAAATAGATTTAACCCAACAAGATAAGCTCGAAAAATTAGTTAACCAATGGAAGGATAAACTGCCCAATGCACAAATTTTCCCGGTTTCGGCAATTAACAAGTTTAATGTTGATATTGTATTTAAAAAGATATTAGAGCTGCTGCCCGAAAACCCTCCATATTTTCCAAAAGATGCGCTAACCGATAAGACCGAGCGGTTTTTTGTTCAGGAGATTATACGCGAAAAAATATTTTTAAACTATAAAAAAGAGATACCCTACTCGGTAGAGGTAAGTGTTGAGGAGTTTAAAGAGGAGGAGGCGATAATACGTATTCGGGCAATAATATACGTTTCGCGCGATTCGCAAAAGGGCATTATTATCGGACATCAGGGTAAAGCATTAAAGAAAGTGGGGACTCAGGCTCGGGTTGATATCGAGGCATTTTTTGATAAACATGTGTATTTGCAGCTTTACACTAAAGTACTTAAAGACTGGCGAAACAAAGACAACAGCCTTAGAAGTTTTGGCTACGAACAGAAGTAGGAAGTTAATATTGTGAATATTGAAAGTTTGGAATCGCTCAATTTAGATTCTAATTAATTGAATTAAAAATAACAGATAAATATGGCAAATATTTTAGCAATAGTCGGAAGGCCAAATGTAGGGAAATCGACACTGTTTAACAGGTTGATAGAGCAGAGAAAAGCTATTATTGACGAAATGGAGGGTGTAACCCGCGACCGCCACTATGGCAAATCGGACTGGAATGGAGTGGAGTTTTCGGTTATTGATACAGGTGGTTATGTAACCAACTCGGCCGATATTTTTGAGAGCGAAATTCGCAAGCAGGTTTTATTGGCTATTGACGAGGCCGATGTTATACTTTTTTTAACTGATGTAATGAGCGGTATAACCGATTTAGATAACGGCGTGGCAGAGATGCTTCGTAAATCGAATAAAAAAGTAATTGTTGGTGTTAATAAAGTTGACAACAACCAGCGTGCATATATGACAGCCGAATTTTATTCACTTGGTTTGGGCGAGGTGTATGGGGTATCATCAATAAACGGTTCGGGAACAGGTGATTTGCTTGATGCAATTGTTGACGGGTTTGATAAAAATCAACCTGCCGAAAATGAAAATGATTTGCCAAAAATTGCAGTTGTCGGTCGTCCAAACGCAGGTAAATCATCGTTAATAAATGCCCTGCTCGACGAGGAGCGAAATATTGTAACCGATATTGCCGGTACTACACGCGATTCAATAAACACTACCTACAATAAATTTGGTCATGAGTTTGAGATTATTGACACTGCCGGTGTACGCAAAAAGAGCAAAGTTAGCGAAGACCTTGAGTTTTACTCGGTAATGAGAGCTATTCGTTCTATTGAGGAGTCGGATGTTTGCCTGCTGCTAATTGACGCCGAAAGGGGTTGCGAAGCCCAAGATGTTAATATTTTTCATCTGATTGAAAAAAACCGTAAGGGTGTTGTGGTTTTAATAAATAAATGGGATTTAATTAAAAAAGACACCCATTCGGTTAAAACCTACACCGAAATGGTAAAAGAGAAGTTGTCGCCTTTTAACGATGTGCCAATTTTATTTGTTTCGGCATTAACAAAACAGCGTATTTATAAAGCCATTGAAACTGCAATGGAAATTTACAAAAGTCGCAAACAAAAAATAACAACATCAAAACTTAACGAGTACTTGCTCGAAGCTATTGAGGCGTATCCGCCACCATCGGTAAAAGGAAAGTTTATACGTATTAAATACTGCACACAGCTGCCCACAAACACGCCGCAATTTGCTTTTTATTGTAATTTGCCCCAATATGTTAAAGACCCATATAAACGGTATCTCGAAAATAAATTAAGGGCTGCCTATAATTTTACAGGGGTGCCTATCCAAATTTTTATGCGGAAAAAGTAA
>CAYQPP010000408.1:0-2448 GCA_964419235.1 uncultured Bacteroidales bacterium | reverse complement strand
GTGTTAATCTCATACTTTTGTTATCAATCATAACTATATGGGCAATTCCAAATAACTTTTAATAAAACGAATAATTAAAAATAGATTTATGAAAACAAAAATTTTATTTCAAACTGCAATGCTATCGTTTTTAGTTGTATTATTTTCGGGTTGCGAGGATATTATTAACAATGAAGACGGAAAGTTAGACGGTAATGTAACTATTAGCGAAAATATAACAGAAAGCTTGACATGGAAAGACGGGAACACCTATATAATTGATGGTACGGTGCGCGTTGGGGCTTCGCAAACTGTTGTAATAACTGTTGAGCCGGGGGCTACAATTAAGTTTACCAACGGTGGCACTTTAGATTTTGCATACTCGGACGATGAGTATGCAACCATTATTGCCAAGGGAACACCCGACAAACCAATAAAATTTACGTCGAACAGCCCTATTCCGGCGGCAGGCGATTGGAATAGCCTAAATTTTTATAAAGGGGCAGTAAATTGCGAGTTTGAAAACTGTATTTTTGAATACGGGGGCGGTAACAACTCTTACGGAAACATCTATCTTGACGAGAGTGCTGTTTCATTCAAAAACTGCTCGTTTACAAATAGCCAAACCGATGGCATTAAGCTTTATACCGATGGTAGATTCTCATCTTTTACAGGAAATAGCTTCAGTAATATTGGCAAAAATTCAATAACATGCAATCCGTCGGGAGTATCGTCAATAGGCGCAAACAACTCTTACGACAGTTATTCGGCTATACTTATTAATGATGTCAATTTTAATAAAACGGGCGAGTTTACATGGAAAAACCAAGGCGTGCCATATATTATTGACGGCTCTATACGCATGGGTGTTGAAAATACACAAGGGTTGAAACTGATTATTGAGCCGGGGGTTGTGTTTAAGATGACAGACGACAGCTATATTGATTTTGCCTATTGGGATGATGAGTATGTTACCCTTATTGCAAAAGGCACAGCCGAAAAGCCAATTGTTTTTACATCAAACAGTCCAAGTCCGGAGCAGGGCGATTGGAATAGCTTAAATTTCTATAAAGGGGCGGTAAACTGCGAATTTGATTTTTGTGAGTTCAGATATGGTGGTGGCAATAACTCTTACGGAAATATTTATATTAGCGAAACGGCAGTTTCAATAACAAATTGTTTATTTTCAAAAAGCGAATCGTACGGTGTAAAACTGTATGGTAATGGCGAATTTGCCAATTTTACAAATAACACATTCAGTAGTCAAAAACTTTATCCGGTAACAATTAATGCCAATGCTGTGGCAACAATGGGCGCTAATAATAGTTTTGAAACAGGCTCGTCAATACATATTACCGACAACAACTTTAATATAAGCGGCAGTTACACATGGTTAAACCAAGGCGTTCCGTATTTTATTGATGGTGCAATAAGGGTTGGAAGCCCAAACGGCACTACTCTGAATATAAACGCCGGTACGGTTTTAAAGTTTGCCAATGGCGGCGGTATGCAAATTGCCTATTGGGATGCTGACTACGCCAAGCTTATAACAAACGGTACAGCAACCGAGCCTGTTGTATTTACATCAAACAGTCCGGCGCCTGCCAAGGGCGATTGGGATGGAATTAGTTTTTACCAAGGAGTGTCAGGCTCTAATCTTAACTATTGCACAATTGACTACGCAGGCGGTAATACCTACATGGGGGCTGTTTCGTTAAGCGATTCGGGCAACAATACAATTACCATTGCCAATTCAACAATATCTAATTCAGAATCGTACGGCATTACTGTCGATAGCGGGTCGTCAGTAGATTACAGCACGGTTACGTTTATTAATAACAATGGTGAAGATTATCACGTAAGGTAATGTTATGCTAAAAACTAAGATAAGGCTGTCTGTAAAAACAGCCTATCTTTGGTTTAATAGTAATTTAAATATATTTATTGAAGTATAAAAACTGTAATTATGGCTTTACAAAAAGTAAAAAGCAATAAGCCGCCTACCAAAGACGAAATTAAAGGGAGGTTGATTTTTGGCCCGATAATGATTATTGGCGGAATACTATTAGTTATGTTTGCATCGTATCCTAAGTTGCAAAAAGCTAATGAGAGCAAAAGCTGGGAACAAACACAAGGTGAAATCATAGATGTAACAATTATAGCCCACAAAGATGGGCATGCGCAAGTACGTCCTACCGACTTGCAAAGATACAGGAATGATGAAGGAAATAAATACCGTGTTGACATTAAGTATAAATATTTGGTAGATACTACATGGTACACCAATGACCGAAAAGATTTAATGCAATCTAAAAAAGAGGGTACTCCAAAACTGCGAAGGGCTAAGGCAAAAGCAAAGAGTTATGAAAAAAATAATAAAGTAACTGTTTTTTTCAATCCTAAAAAGCCGCAAGAATCCTTATTGCGTCAAGGTTTAAGAGTTGGGCAATGGCTACTTGTTGTATCTCC
>CAYQPP010000407.1:0-2483 GCA_964419235.1 uncultured Bacteroidales bacterium | reverse complement strand
GTTTTAGCGGGTAAAATAAAGTATTATGACAAGACAAAGTATATCGTTTACGAAATCAAATGATGAATGGTTAAAAGTACAAGTAAATAACAAAGAATACACTAGCAAAAGTGAACTAATCAATGATTTGATAAGGCAGGCTAGTAAACAGCAAGTTCAAGTTGATTTTATTAGAACTAGATTAAATAAATCTGAAAGTAGTGGATTTACTGATAATACTAAAGAACAGATTTTAAAACAATCAAAGTCGTTACTTAATGAACAAATATAGATTAAGTAACCAAGCAAAAGAAGACTTAATACGAATTCATCATTACGGTATTAAAAAGTTTGGAGTAACTCAAGCAGATAAATACTTTGACCAATTTGAAATTATTGCACAACGACCATTTTCATTTGAATCGGTCGATTATATAAAAACCGGATATAGACGTTGTGTTTGTAAGTCTGATAGCATATTTTATAACTTATATTAAATCAATAAATGCAAGCAGTTAACACGCAGTAAACACAATTTTAAAATTTAACAGATGACAAACTGGTTTACGCCCAACCCTTTTCAATATAAACGCTTAAAAACAAGCGGCATAAAAATTGGCGACATAAAAATAGGCAGCAACTACCCTGTTTGTGTTCAGTCGATGGCAAACACCTCAACCCACAATATTGAAGCATCGGTAAACCAAGCTATTGAAATTATTAAAGCAGGCGGCGAGCTTGTGCGGTTTACTGTTATTAACCAAAAAGATGCCGAAGCATTAAAACAGATAAAAACCCGGCTTGTTAAAAAAAGATACACAACGCCTATTGTGGCCGACGTGCATTTTAATCCAAACCTTGCCGACGTTGCCGCCAAATATATTAATAAAGTTAGAATTAACCCCGGCAACTATTTAGACAAAAGGGCAACTTTTACCACCGTTGATTTTACCGATACCGAATATAAACAAGAGCTGAAAAAACTTAAAAAAAGGTTCGAAAAACTTATTGCCATTTGTGTCGAGCATAAAACTGCTATACGCATTGGCACCAACCACGGGTCGTTATCCGACAGGATTATGAGCCGTTATGGCGATTCGCCGGAAGGGATGGTGGAAGCCACTATGGAGTTTTTGCGCATATGCAAAAGCAACAATTTTAAAAATGTTGTGGTGTCGTTAAAATCAAGCAATACGCGAATAATGGTTTTTGCATACAGGCTGTTGGCGCTTAATATGCAAAACGAGGGTATGGCATTTGGACTGCATTTGGGTGTTACCGAGGCAGGCAGCGGCGAAGACGGACGGATTAAATCGGCTGTGGGCATAGGAACATTAATGCACGACGGATTGGGAGATACAATACGGGTATCGCTTACCGAGCATCCTGCCAAAGAAATACCGGTTGCACAAGCTATGGTTTTGCACTTTAATAAATTTGAAAACCATGCTTTAATTAACCATAAAAAACCCGCTTTTAACCCTTACACTTATATTAAACGTGTTACCAAACCCGTTATAAACAATGGCTTGGTGGTTGCCGATGTTTCGTTTAACAACGAAATAACTCAAAATACAATTACCGATATTGGTTTTGTTTTTGATGAAACCACCGGCGGTTATAAACGTACCGACCTTGCCCCCGATACAATTTTTGTTGGCGAAAATATTATGCCTTTTAAATTTACTGATAATACCCTACAAATAGTTGATTATAATTATTGGGAAAACAACCCAAACACCTATCCCCTATTTGCCTTTAACGAATATTTAACAGCCAAAAACAGAAGTGCCAAACAAAATTGGGTACAATTGACAAACAACCAAATTACCGACGATATTATAGATTTTATAAAAAACGACCCCACTATTGTTTTGGTGTGCTTTTCATACCATCAGAATTATACTCAAGATATTAGAAGCCTTATTAACACCCTGTTAACCAACAATATTCAAAACCCTATAATTATACAACAACAATATGCCGAAATTAACCACGGTTTTTTTCAACTAAAAAGCGCCACCGATACCGGACTTTTTTTTATTGATGGCTTAGCCGACGGGTTATGGCTAAAAAACACCTTTAAAAAAAACAGCAAGCAGGTTGTTGAAACAGCTTTTGCAATTTTACAAGCTGCCCGCACGCGTATTACAAAAACCGATTATATAAGCTGCCCGGGCTGCGGTCGCACCCTGTTTGATTTAGAAAAATCGGTTGCCGAAATAAAGCAAGCCACCAAACATTTAAAAGGGCTTAAAATTGCAATAATGGGCTGTATAGTAAACGGCCCCGGCGAAATGGCCGATGCCGATTACGGATATGTTGGCGCCGGCCCGGGGAAAATATCGCTATATAAAGGCAAAAAGCTTGTAAAAGCTAATATTGATACAAAAAATGCCGTTAAAGAGCTATTGCGCTTTATTGAAAAACAACAAAAACACCTCGGTTGACTATAATACTATTTTATCGATATTTATTTCAGCATTTGCTGCCAATTCTCCAAT
>CAYQPP010000406.1:0-2494 GCA_964419235.1 uncultured Bacteroidales bacterium | reverse complement strand
AGATTATAAAATCAAAAAACAGATTTGGATTTACATTTTCACATAGTTTTAATAACACTGATTATAACTATATTTTTATGTCGGATGCAGACGGAATTGATTATTATAGAGAAGTTGAGCCTAACAATCAAAAAATGACATTGTCAATTAATTATAGCACCAATGTTTCAAAAAAGCAACAATCCAAATTTTATATAGGGCCAAAATTAGGAATCAATTACTTTAATATTAGAGAGTTTGTTGATGAAAGACCTGTAAACGAAACTGAAAATCACCAGTTCAACAGTAATTATTGGGAAGCAAATAAAATAGGAATAGGGTTACTGTTTGAATATGAAAGAAAAATATTCTCAGATAATATTTCTATATTTCTTTCAACAGAACCGGAAGTAATATTCTTTTCAAGATTTGGACTAAAGGGTTCAAGCGACCCTGTTTTAATAGGTGCAGTAAATATTAACTTGGGCATTAAGTATAATATTAAAAAAGAATAATACCGATGATAAATAATTAATGCCAACAGTCAACAGAGTATTGTGCGTAATGCAGGTTGGTAGTTGTTTTTAAGCGGCACATAAGTTTAAAGTTAGGAGTTTAAAACGCATAACGCCTTATGAACTCACCGTTAATTTCATATAAAAACGAGCACACTATTTTAGTCTATAATTGACGCCATAATAACCATCCAAAAGCACCTGTCATAACCAATACATAAGCAACCAAAGCATAAATCCATTTCCCTCCAAATTTTGGCGTAGAGATTGAAGATAAGTTTAGTGCCGATAGAAGCATCATGAGTATATAAATTAAAATGGAAAAAGTAAAAGGCGTAAAAACCCCTTCAAACAAAAACACAAATGCCAGTAATAGTACATTGTTATCTAAGGGGAAGCCTTTGTAAGTTTTGCTGTCGATAAGACCATAAACATTAAAGTATGTTAGTCGGATTGCACTGGCGGCAATAATTATAAATGCTCCGGGTAAAAACCAAATATTGTAATTACCATAGCTTAAAAGTATAATAGCCGGCAAAATCCCAAAGCTTACAATATCAATCATAGAATCAAGCTGGGCACCAAATTCGCCTTGTACTTTTGTTCTGCCTTTCATTTTTCGTGCAATAATACCGTCGTACCAATCGAACAATACTGCCCACAAAACTCCGATTATTGCTGCCTGAAAATTTCCTTGTATGGCAAAATAAATTCCTGCTACGGCACTCATTAATCCTAAAAGAGAACAAATATTTGGCAAATCTTTAATAAAACTGAGTACGCTAATTTGTTGTTTGTCATTCATTATTTTTGTTTTTTTTACCTGCATAATACGGGAATTAATTACTAAGGTAATTTATATCTCTGAAAACTAACATATTAAATTGAAGTTTCGTGTTTATCTGTAAATTTTTTTATAATTATAATATGCTAATAATCTGCCTGTTGTAGGTAGATTAATTGCTGCCAATCAAATAATAAAACGCATGAATTAATCAGGTTAAATACATCACATCCATTAAGGCATCTATAAGTGTGTTGTTTTCCTCTTGGGTACGACTGGCAATCCGAATGTATCGGTCGGCATCGGGTTGGGTTTTGCCAACACTATCTTTTATATAAATATTGTGCTTAATAAAAAGTTGCTTTGTTACTTCGGGGCCACTTAAAGACGTATCGGGCAAACGACAATAAATATAGTTTGCATCGGGTTTAAAAACTGTCATCCCATCAATGCCGCATAGCTGTTTATAAAAAATATCTCTATCCGCTTTAACTTTTTCACAACTATCTTCAAATTCTTGTTTGTATTGGGGTAGTATTCTGAGAAATTCTTCGGCAAACCCGTTTATATTCCAAATGTGGATTCCTTTACGAACAGACTCGGCAAAAACCGTGTTAGCTGTTAACATGTATCCGATTCTTAGTCCACATATTCCATAGGCTTTGCTCATGCTTTTAAGAATAGCCATATTTGGATATTTGTCAATATCTTGCTCCAAGCTTATTTGCTCTTTGTTATCGGCAAAATCAAGAAATGATTCATCGATAATGAGCATGCAATTGCTCGGTTTGAGCCTTTCTGCCAATCGTATTAAATCGGCTTTGGGAACTAACATCGACGTAGGATTGTTAGGTGTAACCACAACAGCCATATCAGCACCAACTTTTATAGCTTCGTCTGCAAATTTATCTATATCGAGCCGGAAAGAGGGAAATTCGAGTGGAAATTCCACCGCCCGCCCTTCTGGTGCTGCATTTGCATATTCATTAAATGAGGGTACGGGAACAATTATCTTTTTTTTGGTTAAACTTCCCGATAGTATTTTTATTATTTCAGCTGCACCATTTCCTACAATAATTCTTTCGGCAGGTTGATTTATTACATTACCAATAAGTTCGGCAAGTGCATTTTGTGCCATTGGGTAGTTCAGAACCAAGTTGTGAATGTTATCTTTTAAATGGCTAAATACATCTTTGGGCGGAAAATATAAATTATA
>CAYQPP010000405.1:0-2497 GCA_964419235.1 uncultured Bacteroidales bacterium | reverse complement strand
TAACAACGCCTATTTTATTACAGATAAATCAAGCTGTTTAAACTCGGACATTAAACCCTTTAGTTTTGATGCAATATTTTTAACGCCGCCTTTTATATCCGACTCAATATTTAGGGGCATAACCGGGTCGTGGAGCGAGAGCCTAAGCAAAAACCACCCTTTTTCATTATCGTTAAGGCATTTTACCCTTATCCCTTCGTGATTGTTTGGCTCAATTTGCCACCCATTAACAGCTTCGGTAATTTTGTGTAATTTGTCAATTACCTCTTGTCCATATTTAGCAAAATTATTATGTGCAATTTTTAGGCGAAACTCCTCGCTCTCTTCGGGTGTCTGCAAATCATCAATCAGGTTTGTCAACTCCTTTTTTTCGGCTCTTAGCTGTGCCATTTTTACAAGCAATTTAGCTACAAGGTATGCCCCGTCATCAAGAAAATGGTTCTCTTTAAGTGCTGCATGCCCCGATGTTTCGATAGCGAGCCACGATGGTTTGCCTTCGGCATTTAGCCTTATTGATTCGTTAATAACGTTTTTATAGCCCCTTTTAAACCTGTGGTGTTTTCCGTTTAGGTTTTTATTGATGAATTTTGCCAGCCCCTCCGATGTAATTGAGTCGGTTACAATATAGCTGGCGGGGTGCTCTTCTAATATTATTGACGAAATTAGTGCTATTAATGCATTGCGATTTATCGGGTTGCCGTTTTTGTCAACAATTGCAGAGCGGTCAACGTCGGTATCAAAAATAATTCCAAGGTCGGCTTTTTGTTTAATTACGGCATTGCAAATTGAGGACATGGCATCTTTATCTTCGGGGTTTGGCACATGGTTTAAAAACCTGCCGTCGGGGTTTAAAAACTGGCTGCCTGTAATATCCGCGCCCAAAGGTTCAAGTACTTTGTGGGCAAAAAATCCGCCTGCACCGTTGCCCGCGTCAACAACTATTTTAACGCCCGACAAAGGTTTTTCGAAATTCAAATTGTTGTTAACCCGTGTTCTGATAAATCCGACAAGTATGTTTGAATATTCCGATATAAAATCGAATTTTTCAATACTCCCGCCTTTGGCATGTGGTGTAAACTGTTTTGTGGCTGCAATTTTTAGTATGTCGGAAATATCGACTTTATCTAAACCCCCTTTTTTGGTAAAAAATTTAGCACCATTGCGATTAAATGGCAAGTGGCTTGCGGTAAGCATTACACCGGCTTGTGCCGAAATATTATCGCTGATAGTGGTCATAAACATTGCCGGTGTCGATGCCAGCCCGCAATCGATAATATTGGCGCCTTGCGAAATCACGCCTTGCGAAAACGCTTTTATCAGTTGCTGCCCCGATATTCTTGAATCCATGCCAATGGCTATTGTAATGTGTTTGTGCCCTTTGCTTTTTAACCACTCGGTAAATGATTTTCCCAACTGCTCCATTACTTCATTGGTAAGGTTTACCTTTTCGCCTTTTATGCCTTCAAGCGCAACCCCTCTGATATCGGAGCCGTTTTGAAGTTTTTCCCAGTCAATGTTTATCATGTTTTTTAAATAATTGTTTATATCAGAATTATCGAAATGTTATTGCCATATTTTACTGAAATTAATTTTGACAAATATGGTTCAAAAATACGGATGGATAAAATTAATTGTTTTAGTTTTGTAAACAATATATTATAGACTGCAAAATGTAGGCATTAATTGCTGAGGCAGATTATTGAAAATTAATATGCTAAATTGAAGCGGGTTACTTTTTAAAAAAACGTTATTCAAATCGCAACACGCCAATAACCGGCTTGTGGCAGGCAGGTCGATAGTTGTTAAGTAAACTGCAAAATTCATGAATTAATAAGGATAGAAAATCATGCAAAATAAAATAAAAGAAATTATTGCCCAAGAGGTAAAGGCCATTTCGAATATTCCGATAAGCAACAGTTTTGAAAAGGCTGTTTTAATAATTAAGGAGCAGGTTCACAATAAAAACGGTAAAGTTATAACCAGCGGAATGGGCAAAGCGGGGCAAATTGCCATAAATATTGCAACCACGTTAAGCTCAACCGGCACGCCTTCGGTTTTTATTCACCCAAGCGAAGCGCAGCACGGCGATTTAGGCGCAATGCAAGAAAATGACGTGCTGCTTTTGGTGTCGAATTCGGGAAAAACAAGAGAGGTGTTGGAGATGTTTGAGTTATCAAAAAACCTTTATGGCAACACAAAAGTTATTGTTATTGCCAGTACCACCAATTGCCCCCTTGCCAATAATGCCGACGTGGCAATAAGTACCGGAAACCCAAAAGAGGTTTGCCCATTAGGGCTTTCGCCAACAACCTCGACCACGGCAATGACGGTAATTGGCGATATTTTGGTTGTGCTTTTAATGCAAGAGATAGGTTTTAACAAAGAGCAATATGCAAAAAGGCATCATGGTGGCTATTTGGGACAAAAATCGAGGGGCGAATTTAGAAAGTAGAGGGTTTTTATAAAGTTCTGATATTTAAAATTTACCAAATACAGG
>CAYQPP010000404.1:0-2507 GCA_964419235.1 uncultured Bacteroidales bacterium | reverse complement strand
AGTTCGTAACAACTCTACAACCTGTAATATTTATACCATCAAATATAGAGCCTGCCGATTAATAACAATTTAATAAACTGATAATAGAAAAATATCTGCAAAAAAAACTATAAACACACCATATAAACAACTTGCACTACTTATTTGTTGAATCAAAAAAGTAATAAACTATTTTTTTATCTTTGACATATATTAATCTTAAAAACTATTAAAATTATGATATTTCAAAAATTCAGAATTCTTTTGGTATCAGTACTATTGCTGTCAAGCGTTAGTATTTTTTCGCAAACCCACATCTATACCGTATCAAGTGGCGAACTGTTATTTCAATGGTCCGATGTGTCGTTTACCGACGATTACATGCAACAACACCCTAACGATGAGCTAGTTGGAAACCCATTAAGGTTTACCATGTTTTTACACCTTGGCCAGTATGTCCATATTGATTTCAATAATAATTTTGGAATATTATCGGGACTTGCTTTACGCAATGTCGGTTTTATATCTGACGAAAGACTCGATTTTAACGACGACGGCAATATTCAAGACTTTAAGATAATTAGGCGCTCATACACATTGGGTTTGCCGTTGGCAATTAAACTTGGGTCGTTCAAAAACCACACATACCTGTTTGGCGGCGGCGAATACGAGCTGGCTTTTGCCTATAAAGAGAAGTATTGGAACTCGCACAACCGCTCGGGGTCAAAAAGTCCAAAATTCACACAATGGTTTGGTTCTCAAACGCCCACATTCATTCCGTCGGTATTTGCCGGAGTACAATTCCCCGGAGGGGTAAATATCAAGTTTAAGTATTATCTTGAGAACTTCATTAACAATAAATATACCAACCCTAACAACCGCATTAGCGATTTAACGCGTTACAAAAACGTAAACGTAATGTATATTTCGTTATCGTGGCAGTTTAATACCGGCGACCTTATTAAACACAACCAAAGCAAATCAAACTCAAACTCAAATATTTAAAATATTGTTAATTTTTTTTCAGCAAGTAGCATATGCTACTTGCTGAAAAAAAACCATATGGCATTTATGCCTCTCTATTTTTTACCCTTCTGCCACCCTTTTGTGTTTTTCATACTAACGGGTTGCCCGGTAGCTTCTAAAATATTCCACCACAGCTCGCCATTAATATCAATCTTTTTACGTTCGGCAACAACTGCCGGTATGGGGAGCAAAGTAAACTGGCCGTTCCAGTTTCCCACAACAAAATCGGTACAGCCTGCAAGGGCAGCATGCACGGCATTTTGTGCCAAAAGGCTACAAAACTTACTGTCGTTGGCATTGGCCGGCGCACTGCGTATAATATAGCTCGGGTCGATATATTTTAACGAAAACGGGAATTTTTTGTCATTAAACTCCTCCGATATTTTTTCTTTTAAGTATAACCCAATATCTTTTTTTATAACATTGCCCGATGCATCCAACTCTTTCTCTTGGTTTTCAAAAAAATGCTGCCCTGCACCTTCGGCAACAACAATTACAGCATGATGGCGTTTTTCAAGCCTTTTCTTTAAAACTTTAAGAAATCCGTGCGGGCCGTATAAATCGAACTCCATTTCGGGTACAAGCACAAAATTAACCTCCTGAATCGACAGGGCTGCATAAGCTGCAATAAAACCCGAGTCGCGCCCCATAAGTTTTATTAACGATATCCCGTTATACGCTCCCTCAGCCTCGTTATGGGCATATCTGATTACCTCGTTTGCAATGGTAAAAGCCGTTTCAAAGCCAAAGCTTTTCTCGATAAGGTTAATATCGTTGTCAATTGTTTTTGGTATTCCGGCTATTGCAATCTTTAATTTGCGCTTTTCAATTTCTTGATAAATGGCATGTGCCCCGCGCATTGTGCCGTCGCCGCCAATACAAAACAGTATATTCACATTCATTATCTCAAGGGTGTCAACCATCTGTGCCACATCTTGGTTTCCGCGCGATGTACCCAGCACCGTGCCTCCGGTTAAATTAATCCCGTCAAGCATTTGTGGTGTCAGCTCTAACACCTCGTGATTATATTTTGAGATTAAACCCTCAAACCCATATTTAAAACCTAATATACGGTTAATGCCATAGCGGTAGTGCAATTGGTTTGCAATACTGCGAATTACATCGTTTAGCCCGGGACACAACCCACCACAAGTAACAATACCAACTTTGGTTTTTGCAGGCTCAAAAAACAGGCTACCGTGGGGGCCTGCCTTTTCAAACGAAATAGGCTCAACACCTTCCGACAAACATTTTTTATAACCTTCTAAAGTAGTATCGTAAAGTATCCTGTCGGTTTCGCAAATAAACCTGTAAGCAGGACTATTTGACCGAGGCGTTTGTAATAAAGGCGATTTTACGTTTTTGTTGCCAAGAGTTTTTATTAAAAAATCTTTCTGTTCCATTTGGCCCTGTTTATTTATGAATAATATGCAATATAATAAAAATGCAGGTTTACACCATTAAGCAACAGGCATTATATTAAAGGAGTTATTATTTTAGAT
>CAYQPP010000403.1:0-2509 GCA_964419235.1 uncultured Bacteroidales bacterium | reverse complement strand
ACAAACGCAGGTTTCATCATATTATCGTATATTTTTTGCCAGTCGTAGGCCTTAAACTCATCCCATTCGGTCAAAACAGCAATTGCATGGGCATCCTTGCATGCTGCATAAGGCTCGGGATATGGTTTGAGCAACTCCCTGTTTTCTTTCTCTGTGCGAGAATTCAGATAATCAACATCGGCAAACATCTGCTCATGTTTTACCTTAGGGTCGTAAACCGCAATATTTGCCAAATCTTCCATAAGGATGTCTGCCACGTACATTGCCGCCGTTTCGCGCGTATCGTTGGTGTCCTTTTTAAATGCCCAACCAAGGAAAGCTATCTTTTTTCCGGACACGGTGTTAAAAAGCGTGGTAATTATGTTGTCGGCAAAACGCTGCTTTTGGTAATCGTTCATAATTATTACCTGCTCCCAGTAATCGGCAACCTCTTGCAGTCCGAGCGAGCGGCATATGTAAACAAGGTTTAAAATATCCTTTTGGAAGCACGAGCCGCCAAACCCAACCGACGATTTCAAGAATTTCGGTCCTATGCGGCTATCGGCGCCTATTGCCCTGCCAACCTCCTCAACGTTGGCCTCGGTTTTTTCGCATAGGGCCGACAATGAGTTTATTGATGATACACGTTGTGCCAAAAAGGCATTTGCCGTAAGTTTTGACAGTTCCGACGACCAAACATTGGTTTGTAAAATCCTCTCTTTTGGCAACCAGTGCGCATAAACCTCTGTAAGCGCGTTAATTGCCTCAAGCCCTTTGAGAGTTTGCTCCCCTCCTATCAAAACCCTATCAGCATTTTGCAAATCAGTTATGGCTGTTCCCTCTGCCAAGAATTCGGGGTTTGAGAGTATCTGGAAATTGACATGGTTTCCGGTATTGTCTAAAATTGACCTCAGCGTTTCGGCTGTTCGGACAGGCAAGGTAGATTTTTCGACTACAATTTTATCGGTTTTTGACACCCTCGCTATTTGGCGGGCGCAAAGCTCAATATACTTTAAATCGGCTGCCATACCTTTGCCTTTTCCGTAGGTTTTTGTTGGCGTGTTTACCGAAATAAAAATCATCTCGGCCTCATCAATGGCTTTATCTACATCGGTGTCGAAAAATAGATTGCGCCCACGGGCCTCGGCAACCACCTCTTTTAAGCCCGGCTCATAAATGGGCAGTTTATTTAAATCGGTATCGTTCCAATCGGCTATTCGTTGCTTGTTTAAATCAACAACCGTTACTTTTATTTCGGGGCATTTTTGTGCTATTACCGACATTGTAGGGCCTCCAACATATCCGGCGCCAATACAGCATATATTCTTTATTTTATCCATTTATATGTTTATTTTAATTTTGCTCAAAAGTAATTTTTCTATTCAATATATTAAAATTATCCACTTTATAAACTACCATATTTCTGCAAGCTATAAATTAACTGTTTGTTAATTACTTCACCAACTTCAATAAATACTGCCCATAGGCATTTTTGCTTAATGGCCCGGCCAGTTTTTTTACATGCTCTTTGGTAATAAACCCACGCTCGTAGGCAATTTCCTCGGGACACGAAACCATAAGCCCTGTACGTTTTTGAAGAGTTTCAATAAAATTGCTTGCTTCAATCAGGCTTTCATGCGTGCCTGTATCCAACCAAGCAAAACCCCGTCCCATAAGCTCAACTTTTAACGCGTTTTGCTTTAGGTATTCTTGGTTTACGGTTGTTATTTCAAGCTCGCCCCTATGCGACGGCTTTATTGTTTTTGCTATTTGCACAACGCTATTCGGATAAAAATACAGACCTACTACTGCATAGTTTGATTTTGGATTTTCGGGCTTCTCCTCAATGGACGTTACTTTCCCGTTTTTATCGAACTCAGCAACGCCATATCGCTGCGGGTCGTTTACATAATAGCCGAATACTGTGGCTTGTTTATCGCGCTCGACGTTATTGCGTGCACTGCGGAGCAATTCGGGCAAGCCGTGCCCATAGAATATATTGTCGCCCAATACGAGGCAAACATCATCGCCGCCAATAAATTTATCGCCAATTATAAATGCTTGTGCCAGCCCGTCGGGCGATGGCTGCTCGGCATATTCCAAATTAATCCCCCACTCTTTACCCGAACCCATTAAGCGTTTAAAACCGGGCAGGTCATCAGGTGTCGATATTATCAAAATATCTTTTATGCCTGCCAGCATCAAGGTTGTTAACGGGTAATAAATCATCGGTTTATCATAAATGGGCAACATCTGTTTTGAAACCCCTTTTGTTATAGGGTACAACCGTGTACCGCTTCCGCCTGCTAATACTATTCCTTTCATCTGTTTAAAAATTTGTAACCTGTTGGTTATTAAACATTATAATCATTTACTTATGTGCTAAAAATAATTATCTCCAACATGGTTGGTTTCATCCGTTTATAATTTTAAGTATTACATATTCATCTTGCAGGGCGTAAACTTCATAACCTAATAATTTATCGCCCAATTTCAATTTTTTATTTTGTAATTCGCTCCAATATTTTTT
>CAYQPP010000402.1:0-2519 GCA_964419235.1 uncultured Bacteroidales bacterium | reverse complement strand
GGGGCATAAAAATTGGATAATGTCATTAGCTTTTAGTCCCGATGGCAACTATTTGCTGAGCGGTGCACAAGACAATTTAATTATTTTAACCGACTTGCGAACCGGCAAAATGATGTTTCAATCGGCTAAGCAGAGTGATAAAATATTAACGGTTGCATTTAATCCTAATGGAAAAACATTTGCTTTTGCTACTTTGTTTGATGTAAACCTACAGGTTTGGAATGCAAGCAAACTCAATATTGTGCCGTTAGATAAAAAGGTTGCACAAAAAGCATCATCAAAGTCGGGCATGGTGCCAAAAATTGTTTGGGTAACCCCTGCAACAAGTATTTCAACAAACGAGGCATCGGGTTTGGTTAAGGTTAATATAAATTCAGAGTCGAGCCTTCGCAAAATTGAGCTATATGTAAATAGTGTACTGTTTAGTTCAAAAGACAGGTCAGAATTAATGCTTGAGACAGCCGAGAATAATGTAACTGCTTTTGAGGAGTTGGTAGTATTAAATGAGGGCAAAAATACCATACAGGTTAAGGCAAAAAATATTGTAGGCGAGGCAAGTTCTAAAATAATAAATATTAATTACTCATCTAAACCTATTGAGTTAATGTCGTGGTTACAACCTTCAACACCAATATTTGAAGTAAACAAGCCACAATTTGAGATTAAAGCCACAATAAACAAATCGGGGTCAGCCCAGCAAGTAACCGTAATGCTTAATGGCAATATTGCCGGAACACATACAATACCCGATATTGGGGGAATTGTAACCCAAAATATAAATTTGAACCCGGGAGATAATAAAATCAGTTTTGTTATAAAAACAACACTTTACACAAAAGAGACCGAGGCGCGGACAATAAAATATACTCCCGCACTAAAACCTGTAATAGCATGGGTTAACCCCATGAGCGACACGTTGAGCTATATTTCAGCAATAAACCTTAAAGCCAGTATAACCTCAAAAATACCTATCGACAAAGTAGAGATACAGGTAAACGGTTTGGCAATTTATACCAAGCGCTTTTTAGAAGGGGATGCATATGTTGTCGATAGAAATATTCAGGTATCGTCGGGGCAAAACCGAATAGTAATAGTGGCGTCGAACAAAATCGGAGAAAGTATTTCTCAGCAAAGGGTTATTACTTATCAAGCTCCTGAAAAAACAAACATTAGCTGGGTATCGCCTGCATCAAACACCGAAATATTTACACCGTCAATAGAATTGAAGGCGTGTATTCAGTCAAAATCGGATGTAAGCAGTATAAAAATCTATAATAACGATGCAATAGTTTATTTTGACGATAATCCTGTGGTTAGCCCATCGGGTGAATGTACCATTGAATTGGCAAAAACAACTGTGCTAAACCAAGGAGAGAATATTTTTAAGATTGAAGCTGAAAATTCTGCAGGGGTAACTTCGTCGGAGTTTAGGAAAATTAGTTATGTTATTCCTCAGTTTGCTGCAATAAATTGGGTTGAGCCAAACTCGGCACAGTCATCGACTACCGATAAAAATTTTATGATAAAAGCCTGTATTAGTTCAAATACACCCATTATAAGTATTGATTTAATGGCTAACAACCAAAATATCAGCCAGCAAGTAATACAGCAAAATAATCAAAACGGATGCACTTATAATTTTGAACAGCTGATATCGTTAAATTCAGGAGACAATACGGTTAAGCTAAAGGTGAAAAACAGTGCTGGTGAGGTTTTTTCTCAACCGTTGTTTATTAATTACCGTTCGGCAAACCCGTATAAGTTTGCATTAATAATTGGCAATGAAGATTACAGCTCATACCAAACCGGTATTAATAGCGAAAGTAATGTTGATTTTGCCAAAAACGATGCAAAGGAGTTTAAGGAGCTTTGCATAAGTAAATTTGGCATAAAGAAAGAGAAAATCATATATTTTGAAGATGCAACGCAGATGAAAATGATACGGGCAGTTAATAAATTGAGTCTGCTAATAAAGGCATCGGAAGGAAAAGCCGAGGTAATTGTGTTTTATGCAGGCCATGGTTTCCCCGATGAAAAAACAAAAGAGCCATTTTTAATTCCGGTTGACGTTAGCGGCAGCGACCTTGCTTATGGCGGCGGGCTTAAATTAACTAAGTTTTATGATATGCTTACAGAGTATCCTGCCAAAAGGGTAACTGTTTTTATTGATGCATGTTTTAGCGGGGGAGCCCGTAACCAAGGGCTTGTGGCTGCACGTGGTGTTAAAATAATACCAAAAGAGGTTAAGCAGGCTGTTAAGAAAAATTTGATAGTTTACTCGGCAAGCTCAGGCAATGAGTCGTCATTACCTTATAATGAGAAAAAACATGGCATGTTTACCTACTATTTATTGAAAAAATTAAATGATACAGGTGGCAATGTTACATACAAAGAGCTTTCGGATTACCTGAAATACGAGGTTAATGTTAATTCGCTTTTAATTAACAATAAGGAGCAGCAGCCACAAACAAATATCAGTCCTGCCGTGGGTGATGAATGGAAAGTATGGAAATTTAACG
>CAYQPP010000401.1:0-2544 GCA_964419235.1 uncultured Bacteroidales bacterium | reverse complement strand
AACAAACAAATATGTAACAAACAAAAAGGTTTCAAACAAACATGTAACAAACAGAATGTTTGGTTATAAATCTCATTTTTAACAATTGAACAAATCAGGTAATTGGCAGTATGATTAAATTGATTTAATTAAAAGAACTCCTCTTGGGGATAGTCAACTTTAAGAAAGTTATTTATTGGTATATTATTTAGGGTTTTGTGCTATGTGTTTGTTTGTAAAAAAATATCTTTGCTATAAAAAGGATATACACATGAATTATCATTTTATAGCAATTGGCGGCAGTGCAATGCACAATTTGGCCATAGCACTGCATAAAAAGGGTGAAACTATTACCGGTTCCGATGATGAGATATTTGAGCCCTCGCGTTCGCGGTTAAAAAATTATGGTATTTTGCCCGAAAAACAAGGCTGGTTTCCCGATAAAATACATAAAGGCATTGATGCAATTGTGTTGGGTATGCATGCAAAGGCCGACAACCCCGAGTTGTTGAGGGCTAAAGAGCTGGGTATTGTTATCTATTCATATCCCGAGTTTTTATTTAATCAAACCCAATTAAAAACGCGGGCGGTAATTGGCGGCAGCCACGGAAAAACTTCAACAACAGCAATGGTAATGCATGTATTAAAACATTCAAACATTGCTTTTGATTATATGGTTGGGGCACAATTAGATGGCTTTGAAACTATGGTCGGTTTTTCCGGAAGCTCTAAACTTGCAGTTTTTGAGGGCGATGAATATTTGACATCGCCCATTGACCTGCGCCCTAAATTCCATTTGTATAAACCCCACATTGCTTTAATTACCGGAATTGCATGGGACCACATCAATGTTTTTCCGACATTTGAAAATTATACCGAGCAGTTTTCGATTTTTGTTGACCAGATAGAGGAGGGGGGCTCGTTAATTTATTTTGAAGGTGATAGCCACATAAAAAAGATAGTTGGCAATTGCAAAAAAAATATTCAACTCATACCCTATAATACGCATAGGCATATAATTAAAAACGGAACCACATTTTTGCTTTATAATGGGAGTGAAGTGCCAATTAAAATATTTGGCGAGCATAACCTTCAAAACCTAAGCGGCGCAAAACAGGTTTGTTTAAAGCTTGAGATAACCGAAAAGGCATTTTATAAAGCAATACAGAGCTTTGAAGGTGCTGCCAAAAGGTTGCAATTATTAGGGCAAAACAAAAAACTCACAATTTATTCCGATTTTGCACATTCGCCGTCAAAACTGCAAGCAACCATTAATGCCGTTAAAAACCAGTATCCCCGTAAGGAAATTGTGGCTTGCATGGAATTGCACACGTACAGCAGTTTAAGCAAAGGTTTTTTGCGGCAATATAAAGGAACAATGCAAATGGCCGACAAAGCCATAGTTTTTTATAGCAACCATGCAATTGAATTGAAAAGATTAGAAAAAATTGCACCCGAGCTTATTGCTGATTCTTTTGATAAAGAGGGTATTACGGTAATAAATGAAAAAAAAGCATTAAAAAATGCCCTATCTTTTATGGAATTTGAAAACAGCGTACTCTTATTTTTGAGTTCAGGCAATTTTGATGGTATTGACTTAAAAGGCTTGTCAAAAGAGCTACTAAAAAAGAGTGAAGCCTAAAAATGCTTGCAGAAATTTAAGCAGAAAACTATTTTTTTGATTTATATCAGCTTTTTATTTTGAAAATGTATTCAATAAATAGTACTTTTAGCGATTGTTAAAAAATTAGGCAAAAACAATATATTATGGAACTTAAAAAGAACCCTAAAGTAGATTTAAGAAATTATAGTGGATTATTCCTTGAGATAGGATTGATTTTATCACTCGGAATTATGCTGCTTGCTTTTAACATTACACAAAGAGACAGAACAGCCGGAAACCTTGGCGAGCTTGATGATATGGTGGCTGAGGAAGAGATTATTCCTATTACCCGCCAGCAGGAGATTAAACCACCACCACCACCGGAGCCACCTAAGGTAACCGAGGTTTTGAATATTGTGGAAGACGATGTTGAAATTGAGGATGAACTTGAGATTGAAGATACTGAGGCCGATCAGGAAACTGCAGTTGAAATTGTTGAAATTGAGGATGAGGAAGAAGAAGAAGAGGCTCAGGTATTCTTTATTGTGGAAAATATGCCTGAATTTCCGGGTGGACCTTTAGAATTAAGAAAACAAATTGCTCAAAACGTTCAATATCCCGAGATTGCTAAAGAGAATGGCATTCAAGGTAAAGTATATGTACAGTTTGTTGTTAACAGAAAAGGAGTAGTTGAACAGGTAAAAGTTGTGCGTGGCGTTGACCCTGCTTTAGACAAAGAGGCTATTAGGGTAATATCGCAACTGCCAAAGTGGAAACCGGGTTCGCAACGCGGTAAACCGGTTAAGGTTTCGTTTACGGTGCCTATCAACTTCCAATTGAATTAATATTTATTAAAATATTTTTAAAAAGCCGTTCTAATTATTTGGGACGGCTTTGTTTATTTTTAACTATGTTTTAGTCAAATATCGTGATGCATTAACAATTGCACATTAGATTAGCAC
>CAYQPP010000400.1:0-2549 GCA_964419235.1 uncultured Bacteroidales bacterium | reverse complement strand
AAACTTTAACTAATCGTAACGCTATTATGAATATTATCAAAAATTGGATTTTAGTACTTATATTATTGAACACAAGCGCTTTATTTGCTCAATTTGAAATCGGCTCAAAAGACACTATAAATGGCAAGCCCAAAAATAGTATTACTTTTAGTGGCTATGTCAACTCAATTTTTTATTACGATTTTGTTGGTATTAACGATGCTTATCCTGCCTTAAATATTACAATGGTTCCTGTTGGAGATGTTAAAAAAGAGCCATATACAAATTTTAACGCTTTTCAAACACGGTTACGGTTTAACAGCGTGCACCAAACCAAAATAGGTGATATAAAACTATATGTTGAAGGCGATTATGTTAGCGGTACAGGGGCTTTTCGTCTTAGGCATGCTTTAATAAGCGTTGGCAAATGGGATGTTGGGCAAACGTGGTCGAATTTTGCCGATGAAGATGCTTGGCCAAACATGACCGATTACGACGGCCCGCCGACAGGAGTGTGGCCCCGCCCAACTATGGTGCGTTATAATGCGCTTAAAGGAGAAAAACACTCATTGGCATTCTCAATGGAAGGACCATCGTTAGATTATGTGATAAACTATGAAATTGATAATGTTATAACAACAACAAACCAAAATATTCCGGACTTAACTGCAAGGTACAGGTACAAAACCGATAAGCACCATTTTCAGCTTTCGGGGGTTTATCGCAACATCAGGTACAAAAACCTAACCGATTCAAGCCTGTTTTATCAAACAGGATATGGGCTGTCGGCATCAACGGGTATAGCTGTTTTTAAAAACGACAGGATTCATGCTCAGGCAACGATTGGTAAAGGTATTGCAAGGTATTTGGTGGGTTTTGAATCAAGAAACTGGGATGCCGTTGCCATTGGCACAAACCAAATTGAATTATTGCCAACAACCGGTGGTTTTATCGGGTACGACCACTATTGGAATAAGAAAAAAACATTTAGCTCAACCGTTGTAATAGGCGGGGTTTATATAAAAAATAATGTTGTCGATGAAATAAATAGCGTTAAAGTCGGCAACTTTATCGAAAGTTACTGGGGGGTTGCCAACCTCTATTGGTATCCGGTCAACAAGCTATCTGTGGCAATTGAATATGCAGGTGCATATCGTAAAGACTATCGTGGACAAGATGGTTATGCCGACAGGTTACAGTTTATGGTAATGTATAGTTTTTAATATTTTAACTTCAAAACTTAACTATGGATAATAAATCAACAACCAAAGAAAAAAGAAAACCAACATTAATTGATGCCCTAATACCAATGTTTTTTTTAATCGGACTATTGTCATTGGCAGTATATCTGTTTGGCGACGAAGCATCATGGGGGCCAAACCAAATTGCACTAACTTTTAGTAGTTTAATAGCAGCATTTATAGGCTTAAAAAACCGATATACATGGGATGAGTTGGGTAACGGGGTGGTAAAAAGCATTACACAGGCATTGCCGGCAATTTTTATTCTTTTGGCCGTAGGGGCACTAATTGGCACATGGGTAATGTCGGGCACGGTTACAACAATGATATACTACGGGCTCAAGGTATTAAACCCAAATATATTTTTCCCTACGGTTGTAATTGTAACGGCAATTATTTCGGGCAGTATTGGCAGCTCATGGACAACTGTTGGTACAATAGGCGTTGGACTTATAGGTATTGCAAATGGCATGGGTATGTCTATGCCGATAACAGCCGGTGCAATAATCAGCGGATCGTATTTTGGCGATAAGCTTTCGCCGCTATCAGACACTACAAACTTGGCTCCCGCGGTTGCCGGTGCTAAACTTTACGACCATATAAAACACATGCTGTGGACAACAATACCTTCAATTATAATTACATTAATTATATTTACCATATTAGGTTTAAATGTTGATGTTGTTGAAAACATGGCAATTAAAGAGCAGACACTATTGGCAATAACACAAAATTTTGAGACCAATTTGTGGCTGCTGATTCCGATTGTTGTTGTAATTGGGTTGGCAGTTGGCAAAGCACGCCCTTTTCCAACAATTTTGGCAGGGGCTGTAGCAGGTGGTATTTTGGCAGTAATATTTCAACACGATCAAATAGTACAGTTTGTAAACAGACCCGACTTATCAAACCACATGGTAATGATTGCAGGTGTTTGGAAAGCTATGTACACAGGTTTTACAACATCAACCGGTTTTGACACAATAGATGAACTTGTTAACAGGGGGGGCATGAACTCGATGTTAGAGGTTATTTGGCTAATTTTATCGGCACTTATGTTTGGCGGAGTCATGGAAGAGACCCAACTGCTAAATCGCTTGGTTATATCGTTATTAAAATTAGTAAGGGGAACAGGCTCGTTAATTGCTACAACAATTTTTACGGGTTTTGCCACTAATGTGGTGGCATCTGACCAATATATGGCAATTGTTTTGCCGGGCAGGATGTTCCGCTTAGAGTATGAAAAAAGAGGACTTGCCCCCGAAAACTTATCGCGCTCATTAGAAGACTCCGGAACATTGACATCTGCCCTTATTCCGTGGAATACATGTG
>CAYQPP010000399.1:0-2566 GCA_964419235.1 uncultured Bacteroidales bacterium | reverse complement strand
TATTATACGTTTTCTTAACGTATCATAATTTGTCTTTATTATCAATAAAACTAAAATTAAACAACTATTATTTATATTTTTGCAAAAAAAAATATCATGGCAAAAAAAGTATATGTCGGCATGAGTGCCGATTTAATTCACCCGGGCCACCTTAATATTATTAAAGAAGCAAGCAAACTTGGCGATGTAATAGTAGGGTTGCTTACCGATAAAGCTATTGCAAGTTATAAACGCTTGCCTGCCCTAAAGTACGAGCAGCGTAAAATTATTATCGAAAGTATTAAAGGGGTAACAAAGGTTGTTCCGCAAAATGAGTTGGATTATGCACCAAATCTAATTGAGCTAAAACCCGATTTTGTGGTTCACGGCGACGACTGGAAAAAAGGCATACAGCAAAAAACCCGTCAAAAGGTTATCGACACATTATTGCAATGGGGAGGCAAGCTGCACGAAGTACCATATACACAAGGGATATCATCGACACAGCTAAACCAAAGCCTTAAAGAGATAGGTACCACACCCGAAATTAGGATGGAGCGTCTGCGCCGCCTTATTGAGTCGAAACCGGTTGTAAAGGTTATGGAAGCCCACAACGGACTTACGGGTTTAATTGTTGAAAACATAAATGTTGAGGTTGATGGCCGCAAAAAAGAGTTTGACGCAATGTGGCTAAGCAGCCTAACCGACTCAACAGCCAAGGGCAAACCCGATATTGAAGCAGTTGATGTTACATCGCGCTTACACGGGTTAAACGACATTTTGGAAGTTACTACCAAACCTATTATTTACGACGGCGATACAGGAGGTATTCCTGAGCATTTTGTATTTACCGTAAAAACATTAGAGCGGCTTGGTGTATCGGCTGTAATTATCGAAGACAAAACCGGATTAAAAAAGAATTCGCTGTTTGGCACCGATGTGCCTCAAACGCAAGCTAAAATTGACGATTTCTGCCATAAAATAAAAGAGGGAAAAAGAGCTCAAGTAACCAAAAGTTTTATGATTATTGCCCGTATCGAGAGTCTTATCCTAAAACAAGGCATTGACGATGCAATAACCCGCGCAAAAGCATATATTGAAGCCGGTGCCGACGGGGTAATGATTCACAGCAAAGAAAAAGACGGCAAAGAAATTATGGAATTCTGCAAAAGATACAACGAGTTTGAAAGTAGGGTGCCATTGGTTGTTGTGCCATCGAGCTATAACCATATGTACGAAAAACAGTTGATTGATGCCGGTGTAAATATTGTGATTTATGCAAACCACCTGTTGCGCAGTGCATACCCTGCCATGGTTGATGTAGCAAAATCAATACTAACTCACGAACGCTCGTTTGATGCAAACGACAAATGTATGTCAATAAAAGAGATTCTTAACTTAATACCGGGGACAAAATAATGATAAATCCAAAAAACTTTTACGACTGGCTAACAAAATATCAAGTTGAATTTTTTAGCGGTATTCCCGATTCTTTATTAAAAAATATTTGTGCGTATATTACCGATAATGCACCTTTAGAAAAACATATAATTGCGGCAAACGAAGGCAACGCAATTGCCTTGGCCGCAGGTTACCACATGGCCACAAATAAAATACCCATGGTGTATATGCAAAATTCAGGTATCGGCAATGCTGTAAACCCACTACTGTCGCTAACCGACAAACAGGTTTATAATATACCCGTTTTATTAATGATAGGATGGCGCGGCGAGCCCGGCATAAAGGATGAGCCACAGCATATTACACAGGGCGAGGTTACCTTAGATTTGCTTAAAGCGATGAAAATTCCATATACCGTATTAAGCCAAGATGAAACAGAGGCTCATGCACAACTGCAAAATGCCTTAACCGAAATTAAAAAAAAGAATACCCCCCATGCCTTGGTTATCAAAAAAAATACTTTCGATAAATACTCAATAAAAGGATCGGATGAGAATAAGCTTGAGCTTTGCCGCGAAGATGCGATTAAGCAAATTGTAAACCAGCTTAACGGAGATGAGATAATTGTTTCTACCACCGGAAAAACATCGCGTGAACTGTTTGAGTGCCGTGCCAGCCTAAACCAACCACACCACTCCGATTTTTTAACAGTAGGCTCAATGGGTCATTCAAGCCAAATTGCCTTGGGAATTGCATTAAGCAAGCCTAATAAAAAAGTTATCTGCTTTGATGGCGATGGTGCTTTGCTTATGCATATGGGTTCGTTGACCATAACCGGAAGCAGGGCGCCTAAAAATTATATCCATATATTAATAAATAACGGAGCACACGAATCAGTTGGCGGACAACCAACAGTAAGCTTTAATATTGATATTCCAGCCTTAGCCATGGCAAGCAAATATAAATCGGCCACAACGGTATCAACCGCCAAAGAGTTAGATATGGCACTTAAAAGCATTACCGAAAATACTTGCCCTGCATTAATTGAGATAAAAGTGAGGGTAGGCTCGCGCGACAATTTAGGGCGACCCACAATTAAGCCTGTTGACAATAAAAGAGATTTTATGAAAAATCTTGATGCTTAAAAATAATAACCATTAAGGAATTAAGGTACATTAAGAAAAAC
>CAYQPP010000398.1:0-2568 GCA_964419235.1 uncultured Bacteroidales bacterium | reverse complement strand
CAAATAATATTTGCTTCATAAATATAAAACATAGAATGAATATAATTTTTTTCATTACTTTACATTATTACTTGTTCTGTTTTTTATCTCCATTTCCAAAGTTACAGGTTTGTAATTAAATAGTTCTCTTAATAATTTATGTTCTTTAGGAACATCTTTAGCTAAGTCGGCAGGAAAATTATTCAGCAATTTTAAACTTTTGTATAAATACCTTACAAATGGCATAAATGGTAAAAGTATAAACGATACAAAATTAATTAAAAACAAAGGTATTGTTATGTGCTTAACTTTTACTCTGCTTATTTCACTCATTAATTTTGCCACTTCGGGAAAAGAATAGGCTTTTGGTCCTGTTAATTTTATTCTTTTACCGCTTAAATCGTTACGTAGTACTGTTTGTGCCGTAATTTCTCCTACATCTTCGGGCGAGATTGTTGGTATAGCATTAAAACCGCCGCCCGGGACTGTCATTTTTCCTTTATTTGTAAAAGAAAAAAATATTTCAAAAGCAGGGGCATCACCTAATATTGTCCAATTAAAGGTTGATTGCCTGATTTTTTCTTCTATTTCAATTTTTATCTCTCCAAACTCAGGTATTTTTAAATCTTCGAGCAATTGCTTTCTCATTTCGTAACCCGACATATAAACCAGTCTTGAAATATTTGCTTTTTTTGCCTGTTCCATAATCTCCAAAACAGCATCACGCTCAATCTCTTTCATCCTTCTGATTAGTTTATTGCTCATTGCCGAAAGGCATATTACAATAGCACCAACATTTTTTAAAGATTTTTCAATGATTCCTTTTTTTGTTACATCGCCTTGAAACAGTTCAACTTTATTACCGAAAATTTTCTTTGCTTTTTCTGTATTTCGTGTAACTACTTTTACCGGTTGTCTCTTTTCTACTAAATTTTCAACAACTTTTCGTCCGTAAAAACCTGTTCCTCCGTAAACTATTATTTTATTTTTATTATTCATCTGTTTATAATTTATTTTTTAGTTGTCAGATGGAACCGCCTGATGAAAAATAATCATTGTCGTGTGTGTTAATAATTATTTTTATCATGCTTGTTTCATCTGATTATATTTTAATTTTCAATTGCCAGATGGAACATCCTGTCTGCTAATTTACACTTTCAATTTTGCATCCTCCAAAGGCGGACAAGTTTTTTGCTATAATCATGCTTTCCGAAATTATTTTCGGAACAAGCTGTGTGTGTTAAATAAACTTATCATGGATGTTTCATTTTTTGTTTTCTTTATAAAATTAATATACTTATTAAGGTTTATAGTTTGAGTTTTATAGTTTAAAAATGAGAAAAAATTCTTTTTTTTTCTGTTATTTATCAAATTAAATAATTATAAATCCATCTATTTTAATAAAACCTGTTAATCCTGAATTTGTAATAGTGAAGATTGCAAAAATTATTGCTAATATATAGGAATAAAAAAAAGGAGCAGCTTTTTTGTGTTGTAAAACACGATATGTTATTGATGCAAAATACTATTGTAATTCAATGACTATAAGTAGATTTGCAGTATTAAATAAAAATGTAAAATAAAAACATAAAGATATGAATATCACAAAGTTAGAGCAAATGTATGAGGTATTGCAAGGAGCAGAAAAGAAAAATCTTGTTGCAATTTGGGCAAACGACTCTCATACTATTGAAGCTGTAAGCAAAGCTATTGATTTGGGAATTGTGTCGGGAACACTTGTAGGAAATAAGAATGAAATCGAAAAAGTTTGCAAAGCAAAAAATATTGATATTAATAAATTTAAAATTGTGCATGCTGGTTCTGACGTTGAAGCCGGAGATACTGCCGTAAAAATTATTACTTCGGGCGAAGGCGATATTTTAATGAAAGGTTTGCTGTCAACCGATAAATATATGCGAGCCATTCTTAACAAAGAAGCAGGTTTATTGCCACCTAAGGCAGTTTTGAGTCATGTTACCGTTATACAAAACGAATTTTACCACAAATTGCTTATAGTTAGTGATGTTGCTATTATTCCGCAACCCGACTTAAAGCAAAAAATATCAATGATAAATTATTTAATACAAACAGCTCACGCTTTGGGAATTGAAAAACCAAAACTGTCTGTTATTTCAGCATCGGAGCAAGTAATTCCTGCTTTGGAATCGTCAATGGATGCCAGCGTACTGTCTAAAATGGGCGACCGTGGACAAATAAAAGGAGCAATTATTGATGGACCTTTGTCACTTGATGCTTCGGTAGATAAAGAAACTGCCGAAACCAAAGGAATTAAAAGCGAAGTAGCAGGAGATGCTGATTGTTTGCTTTTTCCCGATTTAGATGCAGGTAATGTTTTTTATAAAATGAATTCAAAAATGAGTAATGCACAGATGGGAGCTTTTGTTGCCGGAGCAAAAGTGCCTTGCGTATTATCATCACGTGGAGATACTACTCAAACAAAACTTAACTCTATTGCTATATGTACTTTATTGGCTCTTAATAAATAAAAAAATCTTAAAATGGATAAATTTGTGATATTGGCTATAAATCCGGGATCTACATCAACAAAGATTTCTGTCAGCCACAACG
>CAYQPP010000397.1:0-2580 GCA_964419235.1 uncultured Bacteroidales bacterium | reverse complement strand
ATAAACTTTAACAAACCAATATGCCTGAAAAAAACCTAAATAAATTCTTTTTAAGCATTGTTGCACCGTCAATACTGGCGATAGCACTATTTATCATCTCATTCTTCTCCATAATAATACCCAAATTCGAGAAAAACATGATGGAAAGCAAAAAAGAGATGATACGTGAGCTTACCAATACCGCATGGAGCATTTTAAAAGAGCACGAAATTGAATACAAAAGCGGGCATGTTTCATTAATTGATGCAAAAACAGGTGCAGCAAAGCAAATTGAGCAGATGCGCTATGGAGCCGAAAGAAAAGACTACTTTTGGATTATTGACTACTCGCCAAAAATGATAATGCACCCCTACCGAAAAGAGCTGATTGGAACAAACCTCTCAAACTTTAAAGACACTCACGAAAAAAAGCTGTTTGTTGGCGCAGCAAACCTTGTAAAAGAGAGAGGCGAAGGTTTTATCGATTATTACTGGCAATGGAAAGATGACACATCGCGCATTGTGCCAAAACTATCATATGTAAAAGGCTACCCAAACTGGCAATGGGTAATAGGCACAGGCATTTACCTCGACGACGTAAAAAAAGAGATTGCACACCTAAAAAACCGCCTGTTTGCCATATCGGCATTTATTATAGCAATAATTATTATTGCATTGGTTTATATTATTAAACAGAGCCTAAATATCGAGAACAAACGAAAGGCCGCCGAACAAAAGCTACTACTCTCAAAACAAAAATACAAAACCTTGGTTAACGCCTCAACCGAAGGCACGCTAATGTTTGTAAACAATAAGGTAACTTTTAACAACCTAAAGTTTGCCCAAATGATTGATTGCCCAACAAACGAACTGACAGGGCTTTTATTCAATAATATTTTTACCATTGAATGGGATGAGGTGCTAAGCCTGTTTACCAACCCAAAAAAATCGGTAACAACCGAAACCATGCTTAAATGCAACGGCCCAACAAATAAAGAGGTAATAATATCGGTGTCGCGCATCGACCACTCAAACCAAGAGGCATTTATTGTTATTGCCAAAAACATAAGCAGCCAAAAACAGCTAAAAAGAGACTCACAAAAGCTTTCGCAAGAGCTGCAAACATCGCTATTGCTGATGAACCAGCCCATAAAACCGTTTATTGACGAAATAGTTGCCTGCACGCTCGAAACAACAATTGAAGATGCTGCAAAAATGATGGCCTCAAAAAATAAAAAAGTTATTTTTATAAAAAAAGGAGAAACGATTATTGGCGCCGTTAATGATGCCGACCTGAAAAAAAGGGTGCTCGCCAACAACGTCAGCCCATCATCACAAGTGTCAGGGGTTATGAGCGCCCCTGTAATGCAAATATCGGAGAATGCCCTTTTATACGAGGCGGTTTTACTGTTTAAACGCAAAAGGGTATCGCACCTGCTCGTTAAAGACGCACAAAACAAAATATCAGGCTCAATAAGCAACCAAAGTGCCCTCGAAATGCAGCGCAACTCATTAAGCTACTTAATTCAAGAAATTGAAACCGCCAACAGCACCGACGAGATAAAGCACATTTACAACCGAATGCCTGTACTTGTAAACGGAATAATAGCCAACAGCGACAATGCACATAATATTACCCGAATAATAACCTCGGTAGCCGATGCCATTACAACACGCATTATCAACTTGGCCATAGAAAGCCACGGCACACCCCCCTGCCCTTTTGCATTTATGGCAATGGGTAGCGAAGGGCGAATGGAACAAACGCTTAAAACCGATCAGGATAATGCAATAATAATATCCGATTCGGACAAAGAGAGCGAGCACACAGCCTATTTTATTAATTTGGCAAAAACAGTAAACAACAACCTGAATTTTATTGGCTACAACAACTGCAAGGGAGGTATAATGGCAAGCAATAAAAAATGGTGCCAGCCTTTGCACCAATGGAAAAAACAGTTCACTTACTGGATGAAATCGCCCGACCCGCAAAACATACTCGACAGCAGCATATTTTTCGATTTCAGATATATATTCGGCGACAGCGCACTTGTTAACGAATTAAGGGAGCATGTTAACAACGGCACAAAGCAAAACGGGCTGTTTTTCTACCATATGGCCAACTCAATAATTAAATTCAAACCGAATTTAGGACATGAAAATACCAACCTCAAAAAAATATTACTCCCACTAATAGGGTATGTGAGGCTATTTGCACTACAAAACCAACTTGGCCAAACAAACACAATCGAAAGGCTTAAAATGCTTGCCGAAAACAACGTTTTTAGTTTGCAACAGAATAATGAGCTTGCGCATATTTACAATTTTTTAATGCAGCTGCGCATAAAACACCACGCAATTAAAATTATTGAAAACGACATACCCGAAAACATTATTGAGTACAACAGCCTGACGCCTATTGAGCAAAACACGCTAAAAAAATCATTTGCCGAAATAAGCCAACTCCAGTTGCAACTAAGCTTAGATTTTAAAAACTAACTCCTTTTTACAAATATTCCATTAAAGAAATTAAGAGGTAATGCCATTTAAAGAAAATTCTTAAAGTTGACTATCCCCGTGGCAGAGCCAAGGGGTATTACGC
>CAYQPP010000396.1:0-2585 GCA_964419235.1 uncultured Bacteroidales bacterium | reverse complement strand
TTAGGTGTTAATCTCATAATTTCTATAAAATTATATTTCATGTCATATTTATGTGAACAATTCCAAAATTATTATTACCGAACAAAAGTATTTTTTTTAATATGGTAACTAAGCGGTAATTAGTATTAGTCTATATTGAATTAGAAAGCGATATGTTTATTATTGAAAATGGCGTAAGAGGGGGGATGTATTATACAGTATTATAAATTGCGGGTTGCATCTATAAAACCCTTTTAATCACAATATCAGGCATAAAACGACTAATTAGTCCAAATATGTTGCACTCGCAATTAGTAGTAATATTTTTATGCCAAAGGCCTGTCAAAGCCTACAACTCAAGGTTGGTATAATCATCGGTAGTATCAAAATCGTATTCGGGATATTCATAAATTGACATACGCGATTCGGTTTCGCCAATTGAGTAGCCATAAACCATTTTATAATCTTCAAGGTCTTCGCCCATGCGTTCTAACTGCCTCAAGTATTGGCGTATGGTTTTTGACTCAACCACTGTAAACTTATCTATTTTTTCAATAATTGGGCTATGGGTACGGGTTGCATCGTGGTCAAACTCAAGAATACGGTGGCCAAAACGTGTAATTCCAATAACCCTGAATGTCAAACTTTTACCAACACCCGGTATATTCATCACATTGCGGTCGGTTGCCAAAAACGGGACATCCAATTTTTTTCGCAGATTATCAATCAAGGTTGATAAATTTTCGGCATTTTCCGAAAACTCTTTAATAGCTCCCAATTCCGAGGCCGGAATGGTACCAATAACTTTCTCCTCAACCGACTCTTGCACAGCCCTTGCATTAGTGGCAAAATTGTGGCTGTTCTCTTTAAACCCCTTTATTGAAAAAGTGTAGTACGAAACCACCCCAACATCGTTTAAAACCTTTCGCAATTTTGCTGAATACCCACGTACCGATGCTGCTGTTGTAAATACCATTTGGTTGGTAACCATCCACCCTGCCTCTGTTAGCATTTTTATACCCTTTGCCGCCTCGGGCGTAACCTCCATCGAGGTAATAAAATGGGTTTGAATAACAAACTGCTTAAAACCTATTTTTGAAGCTTTTTCTTTAAAATCGGCCAGTATTTTACACAATTCGGGTGTTATGCGTTGCGGCAAATATACAGGCAGGCGCGTACCCAGCCTAACACGAACCATTTCAGCAAATTTTTCGCCGTCGGCGCGTTTTTTGTTGGCTTGGCGTTTTCGAACCGCCATATCGTAAACCGCATCAAGTATTTGATTCAACGACTTGTCGGAACTCATTAACGCATCGCCGCCGGTTATCAAAATATCGCGCAGCTTTGAGTCGTTCTCATAATAGTTCATCAATTTCCTAAGCCGCACTGCCCATGTCTCATCAGGCCTTAGCCTGTTTAGGTCAAAATTCAGGTGTCCGCTCTGAAAATCATACATGCGCTGGCACGATACGCATAACCCACCGCAAGCCCTTCCAACAGTATCGGGTATAAGTATGGCTACTTCGGGATATCGCCTGTGTACATTGTATTGCGACGGCAATATCCAACCGGCTGCATTGGGTTTACCGGCTTCAACCAAGTCCTCTTTTTCCCAAGCCACAATGCTGCCAAACTTTTTTATCAACTGTTTACTGTAAAATACATAATCGCGCAAAGCCATATCGGCACCGGGACCCCATTCGTATTCGCGCACATTTATTAACGACAAATAATATGGGTTTACAAAAAATGGTATTCCGGCCACCCTTGCATCGTTAAAAAGTGCTATCAGTTCGGGGGTAATCGAATAATCCAACATCTCATTCAATGTCTCAGGGTCGCGAATAGCAAATTTCAAATGAAATTTCCAATCGCCCCACCACTCATTTACCTTTTTAATCTTCTCAGCCTCTGATAATCCTATCGGAAACACATATTTTGAATCGATATGTTCCGACTCTTTTACCCTTTTAACCAAAGCCTTAATAATCCTCTGCTTATTTATCTCCCTTATGCCCACAACTTCATTGTCAACACCCGATGGATGCCTGTCCATCCAATTCTCTATCTGCTTTTTTTCAGGAATTACATGTACTTGCGTACCGTTAAATTGGCGAAAAAGTGCTAACATATCGGTAAAAAAATCGAATTTTGCCCCACCATTCCCAAAATTTGCTGCCATCCACAAAATCCTGAACGGCTGTATAATTGTGTATTTGTTTTTTAAGTTAGCATCTTTAACATTCCTTCCCGAATGTTTTACATAATCTAAAATTCTTATTCCTGCAACCTCTTTCCACGACAACTTTTTTAATGACTCCCGTCCATGAATTTTTTTCTCAAAATACTTTATTCCGGCTGAGTTTTCCCCTAATTCACTATAAACCCAGTCGCTAATTTTTTTATTAATAATATCCATGTCGCTATTTTGGGTCAAAATACTTTTTAAAAAGGCGTTTTCGGTCAATAAAACCTGAAGCGTTTTGTACGACCTCACACTTATCTTATTTTGATCCATCTCCCTAAAAAATAAATCCATCATAGCTTTGTATAATAAATTAAATTACCCTCAATAACCGAGGCCAAAATATGTAAATAATAATGTT
>CAYQPP010000395.1:0-2586 GCA_964419235.1 uncultured Bacteroidales bacterium | reverse complement strand
AATATCGTGATGCATTAACAATTGCACATTAGATTAGCACCCAAATAAATTTGGGTGTATAAGACAATTACAAAACACCTCAAATTCTCAATAAGTTTGCAAAGCAAACTTATTGAGAATTTGAGGTACATGAGTAGATTATACCACAATACACCAAGCTAAAGCATGGTGTTATTCTCATAATATCACGATATTTGACTAAAGCATAGTTATCATTTATTAATAATTTGCGGATATTAGGTATTTATTACAAATTTAATAATTATGAAGCTTTTTTTTCACGTAGGAAAATATTTTGTTTTTATAGGCAAAATATTCACGCGTCCCGAAAAACATAACGTATGGTTTAAGCAGTTTGTAAAAGAGGTTGATAAACTTGGGGTTAGCTCAGTAGGCATTACCATTTTAATATCAATTTTTATAGGTGCAGCAATTACCATACAAATGGCATACAACATTACAAGCCCACTGGTGCCCGATTATGTAATTAGCCTAACCACCCGCGATACCATGCTGCTCGAATTTTCTTCAACAATATTGTCATTAGTTTTGGCAGGCAAAGTCGGGTCGAGCGTTGCCTCCGAAATTGGTACAATGCGCGTAACCGAACAAATTGACGCATTAGAGATAATGGGAATAAACTCATCAGCATTTTTAGTATCGCCAAAACTATTTGCATTTATCTTTTTTATCCCTTTTTTAGTATTAATAAGCATGATTGTAGGTATTGGCGGCGGTTGGCTCTCTTCAGTTTTAACCGATGCTTTAACCGTTAAGGATTTTATTACAGGCATACGGTATGGCTTTATACCATATTACGTTGTTTACTCTATTATAAAAAGTATTGTGTTTGCCTTTTTAATTGTTACCGTATCGGCCTATCAAGGTTATTATGTATTAGGTGGAGCTTTAGACGTTGGCAAAGCAAGCACACGAGCCGTTGTTTACAGTAGCGTTTTAATACTATTGTTTGATTTAATACTTACACAACTGTTATTATCATGATTGAAGTAAAAAATATTAATAAAACTTTTCAGGATAACCAAGTGCTTAAAGACGTATCGGTTAATTTTATGCCCGGAAAAGTAAACATGGTTATTGGCAAAAGCGGTTCGGGCAAAACTGTTTTATTAAAATCGCTTGTGGGTTTGCACGATATTGACAGTGGCGAAATTTTATTTGATAATATTGACTTTATCAAGCTAAAGCAAAAACAAAAAATAAATATCAGAAAAGAGGTAGGCATGTTGTTTCAAGGCAGCGCCCTGTTCGATTCGGCTACTATTGAAGAGAATGTGATGTTTCCGCTCGACTTATTCACAAACCAAACCTATTCTGAAAAATACGAGAGGGCAAAATTTTGCCTCGAAAGGGTTGGGCTTGAAGGTTCAAACAAAAAATTTCCATCGGAGCTTAGCGGTGGAATGCAAAAACGCGCTGCCATTGCCCGCGCCATTGCGCTAAACCCAAAATACCTTTTTTGCGATGAGCCAAACTCAGGGCTCGACCCGCAAACCGCCATATTAATTGACGGCCTAATACGCGAAATTACCTATGAATACGGTATTACAACAGTTGTAAACTCACACGACATGAACTCGGCACTTGCCATTTCCGACAGCATAGTATTTATATATAAAGGCAAATCGTGGTGGCACGGCACGCGCGACAAGCTTTTAGCATCGGGTAATAAAGAGCTTGACGATTTTTTATATTCATCGGAAATAATGCAGCGCATTAAACCAAAAAATACTTAATAAGCCAAGTTTGGTGTAAATATATTTTGTTTATTTTTATTTAACTCCCCAACAATAAAAAATGACAAAACACTCATTCTCTTTGACAAAAACCATAACCTGTTTTTATTCATTAACGTAACATATACATATAATTAAAACTTGTTAATTATGTTTTATTCTAATTATTACTACTTTAAAGTAAGATATAGCGATAATCATCAAAAGCGTGATTTATACTATGAAAATTATTATATATTTGTAATGATTGTTAATAAATTGTAAAAATTGTTTTTAATTATACCGAACTCTATTTGAAAATTTCAATATAAATTACTATGAGGAAACTTACGCTAATTTTAATTTCCATAACCTTTACAGCACTACATTTATTTGCTCAAGAAAATCTTTTTTGGGTAAATGGCGCAGGTAATTGGAACGATATTACACATTGGGCAACAACAAGCGGTGGCAATGGCGGAGCCATTATCCCAACCCAAAACAGCAATGTGTTTATTGATGCAAACTCGGCTTTATCAAATAATGATGCCGTAATAATTAAAAGCACGGCAATAGTTAAAAGCCTTGAAATATCGACCCCTATGTTATTAAAGGGGAAGGGAAGTCTTAAAATTTATGGTTCAATAAAAATTTCTGAAAAAGCACAACTGCATAAATTCAAAGGCGATTTGGTTTTTGCATCCTCACAAAAACAGTCAATTGATATACCCGTTGAGCTAAACTCAAATATTATTTTTAACGGCAAAAACGGTTCATGGAATATTGAATCAGATATTTCAACCCGTAAAAATATTGTACTTGAAAAAGGCAATGTTAATACTAATGATAA
>CAYQPP010000394.1:0-2587 GCA_964419235.1 uncultured Bacteroidales bacterium | reverse complement strand
ATAAACGCCTTTAGGACGGGTTTGACGCTCCCACACTTTTATTATTACCTTATTTGCAATTTGGTTTTCATCTTTAATGCGAATATATGCCGTCCATTTATCATTCTTGCCCGGAGCGTAATGCGGTTTTTTATTGCTTGGCTCAATAATAACCTCAACCACATGCTTGCCGGTAATTTTATGGTTTTTTATTGAAAAATTTATTTCAGGTTTACAAAATATATGAGCAGCCGTTTCAACCATATATACCTCCTCATCTGACCTTACTCCGGCAATTACACCGTTATCTTTAACGCCAACAAGCAACCGCCCACCATCGGTATTGGCAAAAGCAACCAACGAGCGGGCAATTTTTTTTGCATCGCTAACCTCAAACTTAAAATCGAGCATTTGGTGTTCGCCCTCTGCTATTAATCCTTTTATATACTTCTCCACCATACTGCTTTTTAAGAATCCTTAATTCTGCAACTTTTAAGATTAAATACTTGATAGTTGCAGCATGAGTTCTTTTTTTAGGCTCTCATTTAATCAAAAAAATTCCTCAAGGCTTTGCCACGGGAATAGTCAACTTTAAGAATTTTCTTTATTTAATATAAATGTCTTTTAATCAACAACTCACACCGTAACTTGCAGATTTGAGAAGAATTAAAAAAGGCATTTGCAATAAATAGTGTAATAATTTTAATGTCTGTTTAACCTTAAACGCTTAGTGCATATCGGCATATGCGGTAAATGCATGCATATAATAGTCTAAATCTTCGGCATTAAGCTTTTGGGTAGGTTTTTCCATCAGCGACAGCAAATACGACAAACTCTCAACCCTCTGTTCATCAACACTCAACACCTCCTCGGCATCATTGCCTTCATCTTCAGGCATTGATATGTCGAAGGTTTTATAGTTTTCAATGTGCTCGTATGTAAACCGTACAATTTTAACCAACCGCGGTATTTTCTCATCAATAAAAAAGCTGCGCAGTTTTTTTAAATCCTTAACCAATTTATCAACAACAATACCATTTTTAATTAAACTTTGCTGTATTTTGTTTATCTGCTTTAGTAATTCAATATTTTCCACAAGTATATTTTTTAAGAGTGCATTTTTTATTTATGAATTGACAAATTTATACTTTAACAAACAAAAATACATAAAACCAACCATCAAATTTTCAATATTTTTTAATATTTTTTAATATAAATCATAAGTATAACTATATCAAATGAATATACCTATACTTTATTTCTGTTTGGTTTTTTTTCGCATCTAACGTTTTTATATTAGCAGGCAATTTGTCTGCGCTTTTTTTTGTTATCTACCACAAATCCGTAAAAGCGAGACTGGTTTAAGAAAAATAAGCAATATTCAATGTATTAACACAAAATATCAGGCTATACAATTAAAAAAACAAGCGGCTGTTACCACCGTCCGGAGAATGGCAATCTATACACCTACTTTAACAGACATGTCTCGCTTTAGCGGATGTGTCTCGCTTTAGCGGATGTGTCTCGCTTTAGCGGATGCGTCTCGCTTTAGCGGATAGCGTAAAAACCTTTTTTTTATATAAACTTAATATTTACTTAACTTTGGTATCGAATTTTAACAATAGTTTTACGATAAATTTATAACCTGATTAATAAACATTGTAGTTTGGTTAACAGTTGTTAATTATTAGCAGGTTACAGTTTAAACAATATTTTGCAAATAAACACTCTGTTTTGATTTATCGTATTTATTTTCAATAATATAAATAACTCCTGCATTATGCAGGATAAATACACATATATGTTAAAAAATACCAAAATACTGCTGGTTGACGATGAAACCGATATAACCGAATTTATAGGTTTTAACCTTGAAAAAGAGGGATGTATAGTTGAAAAAGCACAAACCGGCGAAGAGGCTATCGAAAAAGCAAAAAAATTTATACCCGACCTTATTATTTTAGATGTTATGATGCCCGGCATGGACGGAATGGAAGCGTGTGAAAAAATTAGGGCATTGCCAAATATCAATAACCCCATTATTGCTTTTTTAACTGCCCGCGATGAAGATTACAGCCAAATTGCCGGCTTTGATGCCGGTGCCGACGACTATATTGCAAAACCCGTAAAGCCAAAAGTTTTAGTTAGCAGGGTAAAGGCCCTGCTAAAGCGAAAAAGCGGAGGCGGCGAAACCCAGAATAACTCGACAGATATTTTAAAAGTAGGCTCTATTGTAATTGATAAGGAGCGTTACATTGTAAAAAATTTAGACAAGGAGCTTATATTGCCCCGCAAAGAGTTTGAGCTGCTACTTTTATTGGCATCAAAACCCGAAAAAGTATTTACTCGCGACGAGATATATACCAAAGTTTGGGGCGAAGATGTTATTGTGGGCGACCGCACCATTGACGTGCATATTAGGAAACTACGCGAAAAATTAGGCTCCGAGCATATACGAACCATTAAGGGAGTGGGATATAAATTCTTATAGATTTACCCCTATTAATCTTCAAAAAATCATATCTTATCATTATCTGTTATGTAGTGCTTGCACGAAAACTGTCAATTTTTACGAAATGGAATATTTTGGATGAGATTTTTATTTTTT
>CAYQPP010000393.1:0-2598 GCA_964419235.1 uncultured Bacteroidales bacterium | reverse complement strand
AATAAAAGCGTTTACGACCAATATATGCAAGGGACAATAAACAGTGATGTAAAAACCCTGACAAAATTGATTTTAGAACTAATTGAGACTTAAAAAAAACGGTGCACAACAATTTGTAAACGTAATGCGAGCAAACGTGCAGGTTGAAAGGGTGGTAAGTTCAATTAGCACCGCAAATTTAATTTCTTAACAGAAATAAAATTTGTATTAATGGCGTTCAAAAATAAATTCGCTATTTAGTAAATTGTAAGGGTAAAGAACTTTAAATCGCACTATGCTTATACCAACGTTCCAAGTAATATTTCTTTCTTCTCGCACAATTGAATTTTGTTATCAGCCATAACTATATGGGCAATTCCAATTATTTTAAATCTTTGTTTATTTATTTGATGCCTTGCTTGTTACTAAAATATTATTAATTTTGAACGCTTTTGTTCAGAAAAGGCATCCTTGTAAATGATTGTTTAATTATAAATTTTAATAATATATGAAAGTATATCAGCCAAACGAGATTAAAAACATTTCCCTGATAGGGAGTGCAGGCGCAGGCAAAACCACCTTAGCCGAGTCGATGATGTTTGAGGGAGGTGTAATTACCCGAAGAGGAGATGTTGATAGCAACAACACCGTATCAGATTATCATACAATAGAACACGAACAAGACCGTTCAATTTTTTCTACTGTTTTATATACCGAGTTTAATGATAAAAAATTAAACATAATTGACACTCCGGGATTAGACGATTTTGTGGGTGGAGTAATTTCATCGTTGGCTGTTACCGATGCAGCAATAATGACTGTTAATTCAACTCAGGGTGTTGAAGTGGGTACACAGATTTTATCGCGGCATACTGAGAAAATGAGCAAACCTATGCTTATTGCAGTTAATCAGCTTGACCAAGATAAAGCAAACTTTGAAAAAGTTACCGATGATTTAAAAACATTGTATGGCAGCAAAACTGTTTTAATACAATATCCGGTAAACGCAGGAGTAGATTTTAATCAGGTTGTTGATGTTTTAAAGATGAAGATGTACCAATGGGGGCCTGACGGGGGTACTCCCGAGGTGCTTGATATACCTGCCGGCGAAAAAGACAAAGCCGACGAGCTGCACAATACGCTAATTGAAGCTGCTGCCGAAAATGATGATAATTTAATGGAGCTTTTCTTTGAAGAGGGGTCGTTAAATGAAGACCAGATGCGCGAAGGAATCCGCAAAGGCATTATCAACCGCGGTATGTTTCCGGTGTTTTGCGTGTCGGGCAAAAAAAATATGGGTATCCGCCGCATGATGGAGTTTGTTGGCAACGTTGCCCCCAGCCCAAATGATATGCCCGGAGTACCTAATGCCGAAGGCAATGAAATAGTTTGTGATGTTGCCGGTAAAACGTCGCTATTTGTGTTTAAAACCTCGGTAGAGGAGCACTTGGGCGAAGTACTGTTTTTTAAAGTAATGAGTGGCAAGGTTACTGAAGGGCTTGATTTGATAAATTCAAAAAAAGGCTCAAAAGAGCGCCTATCGCAGCTATTTGCCGTTGCCGGAAAAAACCGCACAAAGCTATCTGAACTTGTGGCCGGCGATATTGGTGCTACCGTAAAGCTTAAAGACACAAAAACCAACCATACCCTTGCCGAGAAAAGTTTTGGTGCTGCTTTCCCCGAGATTCAATTTCCTGACCCAAAATACCGTACGGCAATAAAAGCCGAAAACGAGTCGGATGATGAAAAACTGGGCGAAATACTTAACCGTATGCACGAGGAAGACCCAACTTTAATTATTGAATACTCAAAAGAGTTAAAGCAGATAATTATTCACGGGCAAGGAGAATTCCATTTGAATACAATGAAATGGATGATATCAAATATCCATAAAATTGAAACTGAATTCCTCAACCCAAAAATACCTTATCGCGAAACTATTACTAAGCCTTGGCAGTCAAGCTACCGCCACAAAAAACAATCGGGAGGTTCAGGACAGTTTGGCGAGGTTTACATGATTATTGAGCCTTACACGGAAGGAATGGCCGATCCGAAAAGCTATAAAATTGACGGTAGAGAATATACTGTAAACGTAAGAGGCACCGATGAACACGAATTGCCTTGGGGAGGTAAATTGGTATTTGTAAATTGCATTGTAGGGGGCTCGATTGACGCACGTTTTCACCCTGCCATTTTAAAAGGCATTATGGAGAAGATGGAAGAGGGCCCGCTAACCGGCTCTTATGCACGCGACATTAGGGTTTGTATTTACGACGGCAAGATGCACCCTGTCGATTCAAACGAGATTTCATTTAAGCTGGCCGGTCGCTTTGCATTTAACGAAGCGTTTAAAAAAGCAGGCCCAAAAATTATGGAGCCTATTTATGATGTAGAGGTTTTGGTGCCTGCCGATTATATGGGCGACGTAATGAGCGACTTGCAAGGAAGACGCGCTATGATTGCCGGTATGAGCAGCGAATCGGGATATGAGAAGATATCGGCAAGGGTTCCTTTGGCCGAAATGAACAAATATTCAACTTCATTAAGCTCAGTTACCTCGGGTAGTGCTACCTACACAATGAAATTTGCCGAATATGCGCAAGTTCCGGGCGACGAGCA
>CAYQPP010000392.1:0-2605 GCA_964419235.1 uncultured Bacteroidales bacterium | reverse complement strand
TATATAAATCTTAACCCCGCCCACAAGCGGGGTTTTTTTATGCCTTTATTTTATGGGCATATAATAGCATAGTACGTTTGGCAAAGAGTTTAGCCGATATGCGGACACCTATTTTTATTCAAAATAAAGACAATGCAACAACAGTTTTGGAAACATATATCAATAAATTAAAACAATTTAGAGACTATATAAAAAATGATGAAGTTGATGATTTACATACAATAATAGAGGAATCAAATAGAATAAAAAGGATACTTTTCAAATAATTGCATAACTTTAAAATCGAAAATTTACAGTATGAATTCAACATTGGAATACCCATTTAAAGGTTGGGGCTTACAAAAAGACAATAAGCCTTTGATAATTGCCGGCCCGTGTAGTGCCGAATCGGAAGAGCAAGTTTTAAGTACGGCAAAACAGCTGAAAGAGCAGGGAATTGATATCCTTAGGGCAGGCATATGGAAACCGCGTACCCGTCCTAATTCATTTGAAGGGGTTGGCAGCATTGGTTTAGAGTGGCTGAAACTGATTAAGCAGGAGTTGGGCATGAAGGTGTCAACCGAGGTTGCAAATGTTAAGCATGTGTATAAGGCTCTAAGGATGGGAGTTGATATTATTTGGATAGGTGCACGCACTTCGGCTAACCCTTTTGCCATTCAAGACATTGCCGATGCATTAAAAGGGGTTGATATACCCGTATTTGTAAAAAACCCCATAAACCCCGATGTTGACCTTTGGATGGGGGCTATTGAGCGTATTCAAGGGGCAGGCGTTAAAAGGGTAGGTGCTATCCACCGCGGTTTTTCAACATTTGATAAAACACGGTACCGCAATATTCCGCAATGGCAACTGCCAATTGAACTAAGGCGCAGGATGCCCGATTTGCCGATGATTTGCGACCCAAGCCATATTGCAGGGCGCAGGGATATTTTGCAAGAGATATCGCAAAAAGCTATGGATTTGAATTATGACGGGCTTATTATCGAAACTCATATAAATCCTGATAAAGCATGGAGCGATGCAAAACAACAGATTACACCTGCACAGTTGAAAATCCTTCTTGGCAAACTTGTTTTGCGCACACTAAATGCAAACGACCCAAGTATTATACATACTTTAGATGATTTGCGCCAACAAATTGATAAATTTGACAATGAATTATTGGATATTTTAGAGGAGAGAATGAAAGTAGCCGAGAAGATTGGAGAATATAAAAAAACAAACAATATAACTATACTTCAGCCCGACAGGTGGCACGAAATTTTGACCAAAACACAGGAGAAAGGAAAAAACCGCGATTTAAGCGATGAGTTTATTGCACAGATATTCAAGTCTATACATCAAGAGTCGATTAATAAACAGACTAAAATAATGAATGAGGGGTAAATAGTAAAATAGATAAAATGGAAAAACTAACAATAAAAGGTTCTCAGTCTGATTCAACACTATTGATAGGCGAGAGTTTTCATAATTTTAAAAAATATTTGCCGAATAGTAAGGTAATTGTGCTTATTGATGATAAGGTAAGGGGTATTTACGGTAAATATTTTAGCGATTATGATATTATTGAAATCGGACAGACTGAAAAAATAAAGACACTTAGCACTATTGAGTTTATACTTGAACAACTATTGAAGTTAAAAGCCGACCGCAGCACGTTTTTGCTTGCTGTTGGTGGTGGAATTGTTTGCGATATTGGAGGCTTTGCTGCATCGGTATATTTACGCGGTATCGATTTTGGTTTTATCTCAACCACATTGCTGTCGCAGGTTGATGCCAGTGTGGGGGGTAAGAATGGCGTAAATTTCAGGGGCTTTAAAAACATGGTTGGGGTATTCAATCAGCCAAAATTTGTTATTTGCGACCCCGAAATGCTAAAAACTTTAAATACTGATGATTTAAACAACGGTTTTGCCGAAATTGTTAAACACACCCTAATTGCCGATGCCGGCATGTTTACTAAACTTGAGCAAAATGTAGATAAAGCATTAAGCTTAGATGCCGCTTTTATTGAAGAGTTGGTTTTAAACTCGATAAAGATAAAAGCCGGTATTGTAAATAAAGATGAGAAAGAGAAAGGGGAACGGCGTAAGCTTAACCTTGGGCATACCTACGGTCATGCAGTTGAAAAGGTTTTGGGTATTCCACACGGAAAAGCAGTAAGCATTGGGCTTGCCGTTGCGGCCAAACTGTCGTATAGTAAAAATAGGCTTACACAAAACGAACTCCAAAGCATTGTCAACCTTTTAACGTCGCTAAAATTGCCTGTAAAAATATCAGAAAAACATAATGAAATTATTGATGCCTTGGTTATGGATAAAAAGCGCGAGGGTAATAGTATCAATTTTGTTTTAATGAACGGTATAGGCAATGTTACTGTTGAACTTATTGGTATTGATGAATTGGTTAGGTTGTTAGATTGAGGGAGATTGAAAGAGATTGAGGGAGATTGAGGGAGATTGAGAGAGATTGAGAGAGATTGAAGGAGATTGAGGTTGAGGTTAAGATTGAGATTGAGTTTTTTCTCTGCGACCCCCTGCGTTCTCTGCAGTTAAGTTTTAAAAAGTAATTAGTGTTAATTCGTGCAATCAGTGGGCAGTATTTT
>CAYQPP010000391.1:0-2631 GCA_964419235.1 uncultured Bacteroidales bacterium | reverse complement strand
GTTAAGGTACAAAATAAATTGGAAAAAGTTTATTTGTATTAGTTTTTTAAGCCATAGATATACTAAAATAACCTATTTTTGTAAATACGATACTTTAAAATAATGAAATACTTCCCGAAATAAATTCGTGGCAAATGTAAAAGGATATATTTAATAATCAACAATTTAACACCATTTAATACTAATGAAACAGCCTATATTGAAACAAATCATTTTTTTTGCAATAGCCATTGTTGTTATTGCCAACGCCAATGCGCAAAATTCGCAGCGAGAGTTTATTAGTTACAAACAAAATGTTGGAGAGATAGTTGTAACCGTATCCGACGGGGTGTACAAAATAGTGCCGTTTAATAAAAAGGCATTCCATATACTGTTTTACCCTAAAGGTGCCGAAGTAAAAAACTTTTCGTACGCAGTTGATGAAAAGCCCGAAAAGGTTGATTTTTTAATTAGGAATGAATCGGGGGTGCTTAAAATAGAGTCGAAAAGCCTAAAAGTATTTGTAAACAAATCACCTTTTAATATTAGCTTTTATCGTCATGGCGAATTGCTTTTTACCGAAAACAAGGGTTATATAAAAACCGATTCATCGCAAATAGTAAATTTTAAAATTGATGACAACGAGGTGCTTTACGGAGGGGGAGCAAGGGTATTGGGTATGAACAGGCGAGGCAATAACCTTGAACTGTATAATAGGGCGCATTATGGTTACGAAACCCATTCGGCATTAATGAATTATTCACTCCCAATGTTTATATCATCAAAACAGTATGCAGTTTTGTTCGATAATGCAAGCAAGGGTTTTCTCGATTTAGACAGTAAAAAAGACAATACCGTGCAGTACGAGACGGTAAGCGGCACAATGAATTATTATGTGATAGCCGGCAGCAATTGGTTCGATTTGACAAATCAATACACGTTGTTGACAGGTCGCCAGCCATTACCACCGCGCTGGGCTTTTGGTAATTTTAGCAGTAGGTTCGGGTATCACAGCCAAAAAGAGGTTGTAAATACAGTTAATAAGTTTTTTGATGACGATATTCCGGTTGAGGCCGCAATTATTGATATTTATTGGTTCGGGAAAGGGATATTCGGTTCAATGGGAAATATGGATTGGTATCGCGACAGCTTTCCGCAACCCGATAAAATGATAAACCAATTAGCCCAAAAAGGTGTAAAAACCATTTTGGTTACCGAGCCGTTTATTTTAACTACCAGCAACAGGTGGCAACAGGCAGTTGACAGACAGGTTTTGGCAACCGATACCACAGGAAAACCTTTTACTTACGATTTTTATTTTGGCAACACAGGGTTGGTTGATGTTTTTAAGCCCGATGCCCGCAAATGGTTTTGGGATATTTACAAAGGATTCATCAATGAGGGTGTTGCCGGCTGGTGGGGCGATTTGGGCGAGCCCGAGGTGCATCCTTCGGCGTTGCAGCACATAAACGGCTCGGCCGACGAGGTGCATAATGCATATGGGCACGAGTGGGCAAAGCTGATTTATGAAGGGTATAAAAAAGATTTTCCTTTACAAAGGCCTTTTATACTTATGCGAGCAGGTTTTGCAGGGTCGCAAAGGTATGGCATTATACCTTGGACAGGCGATGTTAACCGTACTTGGGGTGGTTTAATGCCACAACCCGAAATTGCTTTGCAAATGGGAATGCAAGGATTGGCATACATGCATAGCGATTTGGGGGGCTTTGCAGGTGGCGAAACAATTGATAACGAGTTGTATATCCGCTGGTTACAATATGGCGTTTTTCAGCCTATTTACAGGCCTCATGCCCAAGAGCATATTCCGTCAGAGCCTGTTTTTCAGAACGATACGGTAAAAGCCCACGCTAAAAAAGCTATTGAGCTACGCTATAAGCTGTTGCCCTATATTTATACTATGGCTTTTGAAAACAACCAAACGGGCAAACCTTTAATGTACCCGTTGTTTTATATCGAGGATAGGAATAAACAGCTGCTTACCTACGATAATGCCTACATGTGGGGCAATGCGTTTTTGGTGTCGCCGGTTAAGGCCGCCGGTGTAAAAAAGCAGGAGGTTTATTTGCCAAAAGGTAATGGATGGACAGATTTTTATACAAACAAGGTTTTTAATGGAGGGCAAACAATAAGTGCTGATGTTGGCATTAACCATATTCCGGTTTATGTAAAAGGGGGTACGTTTATACCAATGCTAACCAAAGCTAAACAGACCAAAGAGTATAGCCTGAAAAATTTTGAGATGCACTTTTATGCTGATCAAAAAGTAAGGACAACAAGTTATAAATTATATAACGACGATGGCGAAACACAAAATAGCTATGAGAAAGGCCTGTTTGAGTTTATTAATTTTGATGCAAAAAATAGCGAAAAGGTTCTTACTATAAATATTGAACGCAAAAGAGGAAAAAAACATAATAAGATTGATGAAAACATGATTACGCTTGTAATTCATAATATAAATAAAAAACCAAAAAAAGTGATTATTAATGGTGAAAAATATCAGGGTAAGCCTGAGTATGATGCCAATAATAAAACTGTACGGTTTACTTCAAATTTGCGCAACTATGCAAAAAAAATAGAGATAAATTATTAAGACTGTTAGATTTTAGATGCAAAGACGCAAAGACGCAA
>CAYQPP010000390.1:0-2633 GCA_964419235.1 uncultured Bacteroidales bacterium | reverse complement strand
TTATTCATGAGAAAATGTTAACTATTTGCTGTAAGTGTTGGCATTTAAATAGTTATATTATATTTTGCAAAATATTTTACTCTCATTTTTGGAGTATTAAATTTTTTATAAACGAGAGCCAACACGTTGATAAGCAAAGAACTAATGTTTCTCAATAAATAAGTCCCGAATTTTTCGGGTTAATTCAATTTATTTTAATTTTATTGTTGTTTGCCTATTGAAAAATTGGTGTTAACAACTATTTATTAAACTAAAAAAAACAGTTATGTATAAACAAGCAGTAAAAATAAGGCTATTGGTAGCAATTATTGCAATTGCTATATTTTTTGTAGGGTTATATCTCGATAATTATGTAATGCGGATGATAGTAAAACCCATTCCGCTATTTGTATTGATAAGTTTAATAAAGCCTAATACACATTACCGGAAGTTTATTTTTATAGGGCTAATTTTTTCTGTAATTGGCGATTTATTATTGGAGGCATCGCCCAATTTTTTTGTTTTCGGGTTGGTTTCGTTTTTATTGGCACATGTTAATTATATAGTTGCATTTATTAAAAGGAGCAAGCAGCCGTCATTAATTATTGTAATAATACTTTTATTGTATGGTGCAGGCTTGTATTGGGTTTTATTCCCAAACTTGGGCAGTATGGCCATTCCTGTTTTGGTTTACTTATTGGTTATACTTACAATGGTGTGGCGTGCGTTTGCACAGCGTAAATTTAATGTGTTTGCGATATATGCGCTTGTGGGTTCGCTGTTTTTTGTTTTTAGCGACAGTTTAATCGCTTTAAATAAGTTTTATACCGTTTTGCCATACTCGCGGGGTGTAATAATGACAACATATTGGATAGCACAATTCTTGATTTTTAATTCGGCGTTTAATTTAAGCGGGGCCGATAAAAAAGCCTGATTATTTATTATAGGGCGTGCTGCGGGCTAACAGAATAAGAAATTAAAAAAGATGCGGGCTTTATTGGCATTATTGCTCAAAAGGGTTGCATTTGTAAGTTGTAAAACTTTATATATTACTGGCATTGAATTTATTACGTATTTCACAGTAAGCTCTATTATAGTGGTGGGTTGCAAGTTATAGGTTAAACCTGTAACTTGCAGCCCGCAATGTTTTATTGCAGTTTCAGCAATTGCATTATTGGTAAAATTGAACAGCAACAACCGTATGAATACACTTCAGGAGATATTTGATTTTGAACAATTTGACAACCTCGAATGGGTTTCGCGCCAAGTGGTCGAGGGGTTTATAACAGGGTTGCACCGCAGTCCCTATCATGGTTTTTCGGTTGAATTTGCCGAGCATAGGCTTTACAACACCGGCGAAAGCACAAAGCATATCGACTGGAAACTGTTTGCGCGTACCGATAAGCTGTTTGTAAAAAAATATGAGGAGGAGACTAATTTAAGGTGCATGGTTGTAGTTGATTCGTCATCGTCAATGCTGTTTCCGTTTAATGAAAAAGATAAGGTAAACAAACTAAGCTTTTCTGTTTACTTGGCGGCGGCTCTTATACATTTATTGCGTCGTCAGCGCGATGCCGTAGGGTTGACGCTTTTTTCAGAACAAATTGATTTTAAATCGCAGGTAAAGCTGTCCGAATCGCACAGCAAGCTTTTGTATGGCGAGCTTAACAAATGCCTAAATACCACTAAAGCCGATTTTAGCAAAAAGACCAACTTGGCAGAATCGCTCCATTTAATTGCCGATAGCGTGCAAAAAAGGTCGCTTGTAATTTTGTTCTCCGATCTTTTTTCGGGTAACCCCGATGAGCTTTTTTCGGCTCTTGAGCATTTACGGTATAACAAACACGAGGTAATAGTTTTTCATGTTACCAATAAAAAACTTGAACAGGAGCTTGGCTACTCAAACAAGCCCATAAGGTTTGTTGATATGGAGACAGGGGAGGAGATAAAGCTAAACCCCAACGATATACGGAAAGATTACAAAAACAACCTTTCGCAACTTGTAACAGAATTTAAGGTAAAGTGCGGCAATTATAATATTGACTTTGCCGAGGCCGACGTAAATGACGATTTTAGAAAAGTGCTAATCCCCTTTTTGGTAAAACGCAAGGGGATGGGTTAGCGTAGGGCAAATGTCTTTAATTAATGAAGCATTTTATTTCTGTATTAATACAATTTTATCATCATCGGCATTAGCTATTTTTTTAAAAAAGCTCCTAAAATTGCCGTATTCATCAGCAGGGTATTCTCCTTTAAAAAGTTTTAACTCGCGTATATAAATTAAGGAGCTGTCATTAACGGTTAATTGTGTTTTATAAATGCCGTAAGGAGATATAATGTTTTGCGCTTCAGGAATAAATTCTACCGTATATTCTTTTGGCAAAACCATAGTTACGGTATCTGCATCATAACCAGTCCATGAGGTTTTTATAGAGTATTTACGCTCTTTTATTTTTTTTGGAATAAATGTTCGCCTGTTTAAAGGGTTAAGCGTTATAAACAACCTATTGCCATTGGTTTGGGCATATTTGTTTATTGATAAATCTAAATATAGCGAGGCATAAGGTATAAAATCTCCGCCATGATTAATTTTGTAATCGTTTATTATAAGGTTTGGAATATTGAGTTTTTTATAAATCTTCTTTTTTTGCTCG
>CAYQPP010000389.1:0-2644 GCA_964419235.1 uncultured Bacteroidales bacterium | reverse complement strand
AATTACAAAACACTCCAAATTTTCAATAAGTTTGCTTTGCAAACTTATTGAAAATTTGGAGTACATAAGTAGATTATACCACAATATACCAAGCTAAAGCATGATGTTATTTTCATAATATCACGATATTTGACTAAAACATAATTATTATTAAATTGCAATATTATATTTCGATAAATAACAAAAAACCTATGAAAAATTTAACAATCTTATTAATTCTATTTCCTATTTGGTTAAATGCTCAAAACATATCGGTAAAATCATTCAAACTGTTAGAAAGAGATTTGGATGCACGGGTTGTTGAACCAAAAAAGGATCAAAACGGCGACAAATGCGCCATAATAAAAATAGTAACCACCGAAAAAGGTTTTGTATTTGATGGCGATATGAACGGTATCGTTACAACAGTTTATAAAACCGGCGAATATTGGGTTTATCTGCCGTGGGGCTCAAAAAAAATTACAATAAAACACGAAAAACTCGGTATATTGCGTAACTATCTGTACCCTATACCAATAAAAGAGGCAACGGTTTACGAAATGGTTTTAACCACAGGCACGGTTGTAACTACCGTGGTTGAACAAGAGATAAAAACAGCCTATTTAATTATAAAAAGCAAACCCGAGGGTGGCGATGTATATATTGATGAAACATACCTTGGTGTTACCCCCTTTAATAAAAAAATGACAGCCGGCAGTTATAATTACAGGGTTGAAGTGCCTATGTACCATAATTCTGTCGGAAAAATTGAGATAACAGGCGATAACCCGCGCGAGGAGTTAAACCTGACATTAAAACCCGCCTTTGGTTACGCAAAAATAACCACTACCCCTGAAAATGGTGCAACGGTAATTATCGACGGAGAAAATGCAGGACAGAAAACACCTATGACAACTAAAAAATTAAAAAACGGCACACACCGCGTTACAGTAAAAATGCCAATGTACCAACCGGTAACAAAAGATTTTACAGTAACCGAGGGGCAAACATCCGATTTAAACATAGAGCTAAAACCCAGTTTTGCCAATGTTACCATCAACACAAGCCCTGCTGCCGATATTTACATTGATGCCGAAAAAGTGGGCACCGGAACCTATACCGGAAGAGTGTTAGAAGGTTTTCATAGCTACGAAGCCCGAAAAGAAAAATATACCAAGGCAAAAGAGCAATTAGAGCTTGAGGCTGGAGTAAGCAAAATAATAAATTTAAGCCTACAACCAAAATTAGGAAAACTTGAAATTGCCACAACACCTATGGATGCAACCATAAAACTAAACGATGTTGAAAAAGGCAAAACACCAAATACAATAAAAGGACTGTTAATAGGCGATTATAAATTGAGTTTGCAAAAAAAAGGTTTTACTACCATAACCAAAACAATTTCAATAACCGAGAATAAAACAACACAGTTAAACGAAACACTTATTAGTACCAAAAAAGCCGGTGCAAAAACACCTGTTGCCGATAAACAACAAAAAAATAAAATTAAAGAGGATAAAACAAAACCCGTACCTGCATACAGCACAAAAGCAGCAGGTTATCATAAAACAAAAAATATCTTTTTTATAATATCGGGTGTAAGTGCAGGGGTAGGCGGCTATTTTATGTTTAGTGCCAATAGTTTATATAAAGAGTATCAAGATGCTACCAATAATGCCTCCGATTTGCATAAACAGATACAAACACAAGATATAATTTGGAAAACATCGTTTGGGGTTGGTGCCGCAAGTTTGGCAACAGCACTGTTTTTTGGTAGTAAAGAGAAAAAAGCAAAACGAAATATCAGAGCTGCAATAATACCCGTTAAAGATGGTGCAGGAATAAATTTGGTATATAAATTTTAACATATTGGAACTCGTAGTGCCTGCTACGAGAAAAGGAGCAGGCGCTCCCTTTCTATTAAATAATAAAATTATGAAAACAAAAAAAAATATAACCCGTTGCTTAGCATCTCAAAAATGCTTAGCAACCATTTACAACTCTGTAGCAACTTTTATAATTGCCATACTTATTTTATTAACCAACTCATGTACCCGCGAATGGGACAACCCTTACGATGAATCGGGTAATAATAAGGGCAAAGCCCCAATTGCAGCCTTTACTGCCAATGTAACTACAATTACCAAGGGCGAAATGGTAACCTTTACCAACCAAAGCACCAACACACCCACAAGTTGGAGTTGGAATTTTGGCGACGGTGGTTCAACATCTGCCCAAAACCCTGCACACATATATAATACGCAAGGCACATATACGGTTACCTTAACAGTAACAAATAGTTTTGGAAATGATACTGAAATTAAAAATAATTATATAACAGTTATAGGCTCTGCTCCCGAAGCAGCTTTTACATCCGATAAAACTGAAATAACCGAGGGCGAAACGGTAACCTTTACCGACCAAAGCACCAACACACCCATAAGTTGGAGTTGGGATTTTGGCGACGGTGGCTCCTCAACCGATCAAAACCCTGCACACATATATAATGCACAAGGTACATATACGGTTACCTTAATAGCAACAAACAGTTTTGGAAATGATACTGAAACCAAAACGGATTACATAAAAGTTGAATTAGGGGTTTCTGACTTTACCGAAACAGCATCAAACCTAAACCTTAAAATGGTAGCAGTAACAGGTGGCA
>CAYQPP010000388.1:0-2654 GCA_964419235.1 uncultured Bacteroidales bacterium | reverse complement strand
AAATGATTATAATACTTAATAACCAACAGGTTACAAATTTATAAACAGATGAAAATAGGTATTGATATTATGGGTGGCGATTTTGCCCCTGAAGCTTCTGTTTTAGGTGCAATTCTAGCCAACAATGAGTTGTCTGATGATATACGTTTGGTATTAATTGGCGATGAACAAAAGATTAAAGAGATTCTGATTCGCGAAAAAATTGAGCCAAATGAGTTCGATATTGTCCATACCGACGAATGGATTGAAATGGGCGAACATCCGGCAAAAGCTTTCGCAGCAAAACAAAAATCGAGCATTGCAATAGGCTTTCACATGCTTCAAAAAAATATGATCGATGGTTTTGCAAGCGCAGGCAATACAGGCGCCATGTTAGTAGGTGCCATGTACACGGTAAAATCAATACCCGGCGTAATACGCCCGTGTATTTCAGCCGAACTGCCACAATACGAAGGTAAGCCGGCATTGCTTTTAGATGTTGGTATCAACCCCGATTGCCGCCCCGATGTTTTATATCAATATGGTATAATCGGTTCGGTATATGCATCGCAGTTTTACGGAATTGAAAATCCTAAAGTAGCACTGTTAAATATTGGATCAGAAGAAAAAAAAGGCAATTTAATTGTCAAAAATACTTTTGATTTGATGAAAGGTACTAAAGATTTTAATTTTATTGGCAATGTTGAGGCAAACAACCTATTAGGCGAATGCCCGGCCGACGTAATTGTTTGCGACGGATTTACCGGAAATGTCGTTCTTAAAGAGGCCGAAGGCATCTATAAAATATTGTTGAAAAGAGGCATTAAAGATGCATTTTTTCATCGTTTTAACCCCGAGGTTCACGGAGGAACACCAATACTTGGAATAAACGCCCCCGTATTAATAGGGCATGGAGCCTCAAGCCCAAAGGCAATAAAAACAATGATACTTAAAACAAAAAATGTAATTGAAGCCAAAGTATCTGAAAAATTAATTGAACTTTATCGATAATGTCAAAAATAAATGCTGTAATAACCGGAGTAGGTGCTTATTTACCCGATTATGTTTTAGATAACCATGAGTTAAGCAAAATGGTTGACACCTCTGATGAGTGGATAATGAGTAGGGTTGGGATTAAAGAGAGGCGTATATTAAAAGAAAAAGGCGAAGGAACATCCTTTATGGGTGAAAAAGCAGTAAAACAACTGCTTAAAAAAACCAACACAACACCCGACGAAATTGATTTGCTTATTTGCGCAACAGTTACCCCCGACATGCCATTTCCGGCAACGGCCAATATTATTGCCGATAAAGTGGGAATAAAAAACGGTTTTCATTTTGATATAAATGCAGGCTGCTCGGGTTTTGTTTATACCTTAATTACAGCCTCAAAATTTGTTGAGTCGGGGCAATACAAAAAAGTAATTGTAGTTGGTGCCGAAAATATGTCGTCAATTGTTGACTATACCGACCGCACCACTTGCCCATTATTTGGCGATGCGGGAACGGCAGTTATGCTTGAGCCTACCACCGAAGATTTTGGGGTTATGGACTATATAGCACGTTCCGACGGTATGGGACGCCACCACCTGCACATGAAGGCAGGCGGGTCATGCATCCCGTCATCGCACGAATCGGTTGACCAACGCCAGCATTTCATCTATCAAGAGGGACAGCCCGTGTTTAAAAACGCCGTGTCAAAAATGGCCGATGTTTCGGTCGAGATTATGGAGCGCAATAATTTAACCGCACAAGACCTGTCGTGGTTGGTTCCGCATCAAGCTAATTTGCGTATTATTGATGCTACGGCAAGGCGCATGGGTTTGGCTCCCGAAAAGGTAATGGTAAATATTGAGCGGTACGGAAATACTACAAGCGCAACAATTCCGTTATGCTTATGGGAGTGGGAAAAACAGCTCAAAAAAGGCGATAATTTAGTGCTTTCAGCCTTTGGGGCAGGTTTTACTTGGGGTACCATTTATTTAAAATGGGCATATGATGGAAACAATATTTAACCTGATTAATTCACGAACTTTGTCGTTTGGTTGACAGTTGTAAATTAATAGCAGGTTACAATTTAAGCAATATTTTGCAAATAAAATTTAATGTATTTATTTTCAATAATATAAAGAATTTCAATAATAAATCCCTGCATTATGCAGGTTAATACGGCTATAATATTAATATAAAAACTTATAACCATGGCAAAACCAATAGAGACCGAACAAAAGCAAATTAACATAATAGGCGCCGGCACAAATATTACCGGCGATGTTAACTGCTCAGGCGATATTCGCATCGATGGCGGTTTAACCGGAAACCTCAATGTTCAAGGCAAAGTGGTAATCGGCACCTCTGGCGCGATTAAAGGCGAGGTTACTTGTAAAAATTCTGAGGTTGAAGGAAAAGTTGAAGGAAAAATAAGCGTTGCCGAGCTATTATCGTTAAAAGCAACATCATCAATTAATGGCGATATTAAAACACGGAGGCTGGCAATAGAGCCGGGGGCAAACTTTACAGGAAACTGTATTATGAATAATGGTACAACGCCCATGGCAGCTCCACCAAAAATGAATGAAGAAAAGAAAAAATAGAGACTCAAAAAAAGACTCAATGTATTATTTTGCCAAGTATTCGGGGCTTGCCTTTGAGATGCTTGGCATTATTGTTTTAGG
>CAYQPP010000387.1:0-2674 GCA_964419235.1 uncultured Bacteroidales bacterium | reverse complement strand
ACATTGCCATTGTTGCATTTTTTTTATACTATTAAGCGTGTAGATTTATTTATTATTTGTTTGGGTTTTTATGAAATTCGCTTTTTTATGGCTGTTATTATTTTACAACTAACCGGCGTTAGTTTACAATTGTGCTACACATAACAACCCCGTGCTAATGTATGCCCGCTTTGCCGTAGGCAGGCTGTTTATGTACAAAAACCATCTGATAGAATAATAAAGACTAAATGTGTGAATTATTCATTAACTTTGTAAAAAATATTTTTGTTATGGATTTAGCAACAAGAAAATTAGCATTTATTGAAGAATTCCTTCATTTATCGAATGAGGCTTTAGTTAATAAGTTAGAGGCATTATTGCATACAGGGAAAAAACATAAGAGAACTAAAAATAGGTTGGGTGATTTTTTTGGAATCATGTCAAAAGAAGATGGAGACATGTTTAAGCAGAGTATTATAGATGATTGTCGTAAAATAGATTATAATGAATGGCAATAAAGTGCTTTTAGATACAAATATCATTATTGATATTTTTACCGGTAACCAAAAGGTAATTCAAAAAGTTGAAAATATAAAGATACCTTTAGTTTCTGTAATAACTATTGGTGAATTGTATTTTGGAGCAGAGAAATCGCAACATACAAAAAGACATCTAAAACAAATAAATGAATTTGTTAATATTAGTGATGTTCTTGTAATAAATATAGCTACGACTAAAATATACGGAAAACTTAAAAATGAGTTAAAAATAAAAGGAAAACCAGTTCCAGAAAATGATTTATGGATTGCAGCAATCTGTATCCAACACAAGTTATCATTAATGACTAATGATAAGCATTTTTTAGTCTTTGATAATCTTGATTTGATTAAATGATTACAATAAAACTGAAAAATAGGTATCTGCCACCACTTTTCAACAGAAAACCATACCCAACCTTTTTAATGCTGCCAATTTGCCGTATGCGTGCAATAACCGTCAAAACCCTCTATAAAACCTATCTTGTTTAACAAAATTGTGGTAGAATTCTAAGCTTTAACGGATAAATCTTGATTTTTTGTCGTATCTTAAAAACTTTAAGCCTTAAAAATTGTATAATTAATGAACAACCTCGCTGCAAACGAGGTATCAACTTTTATATACAATACAGTATTTCGCAGCAAGCTGCAAGGAACCTGCCTTGCCGTACAAATTTGGCAGGCGGGAAAAACTTACAAGTGTGGGATTTAACCATTAAATATTTATAAATTATGTCAACAGCATTTAAAGTATTATTAGGAACCGTTATTGGAGCGGCAGCAGGAGTTGTAACAGGCATTCTTATTGCGCCGGCAAGCGGACAAGAGACACGTGAAAAACTTAGTGATAAAACCGAAGATTTGCTTGAAAACCTGAGAGACCTTTTATCAAAACAGCTTGATGACGAAAAGACAAAGGAGACAAAAGGGGCAAAAAAAACAAACGACACAAAAAAGAAGTAGCCGTTGTTAACAAAGCCAAAATCGAATAATATAAAAACGGTAAAAGCAGCTTAATCTTTAAACAATCAACATGGATTAAGTTCTATGTTAATTTTTATACTATGGTATTAACAAAAATATTTAATAAAATTGAAGAGTACCTTTTATCAAGGTTTCTGTTACTTAAACTCGAAACCCATGAGATAATATCAAAGTTTTTGGTAATGCTGGTCAGTTCAATACTTTTTTTAAGTCTGGCCACATTAATATTGGTTTTTTCGGGTATTACATTCTCAATAATGCTGGGTAATTATTTTGGAAGCCTTGCCAGCGGTTTTGCTGCCGTTTCGCTGTTTTTTGTGCTTGTTTTTTTAGTGCTTATCATTTTTAAAAGCAAATTAATTGATAAACCCGTAATGAATAAATCTATTAAAGAATTCAATAAATTAAAAAAAGAAGAAAAAACCGACGCATAAGATTATACCTTAATAATGAGAAAGCCTAAGAGCACAATATCAACCTATAATGAGCTTTTGTTAATAAAAGGAGAGCTTAAAGCGGATATTAAGCACCAAGAGGAGCTATTTAATAATGATATTTTGCTTGCAGGCAATATGGTTAATACTATTAAATTATCGTTCTCAAAAAATAAAAAGGATAACAAACTCCTTAAAAACTCTTTAATTGTGCTATTAAATGATTTGTTTGTAGGGCTGTTAAAGCCATATGCCAAAAATAAAAAGCAGAAACATATTTACATCCCTTTACTTTCATCGGTGTTGTCAATTATTATGGCAAACAAAATGAACATGAAGCTATTCAAAAAAGCTAAGGCTTGACTTACCAATGCAATTACAGATAAAAATGTAATTTGCAGAAGATATATTGGGAAAATATAGTTAAACCAAAAAAAACCAACCTTTCAAAAAGTATAAAAATCAAGTAAATATCTACCGTAATAAAACTATGGCAATGGCACAGGTTGAATTACGTTTTCCAATTGTTTGGATTTTAGGTGGGGTTACGTATGCCGGTATTGGACAGGTTGCCCCAACTTATGGCGATTTTCAAATGAATTCATTCAAATATGGGTATGGAGCAGGGTTAAGATTATTAATTGATGAAAAAACGCAATCGGTAATACGTTTTGATGTTAGTTTTAGTGAAGCGGGACACACTATATTTATTGGTTTTAATGAAGCTTTTTAAAAAAAATT
>CAYQPP010000386.1:0-2695 GCA_964419235.1 uncultured Bacteroidales bacterium | reverse complement strand
AACTAATAAATAAAGAAAATGTTTTTTTGTGCACAAAAAAAACAACATTTATTGTTACCTAATTTTTTTAACAGCATCAAATATTAAAAACGCATTTAAAATTTTAAAACTTAAAAACTATGGAAAACTATCTTCAAATGATTCCTGTTTTTGGAATGGTTACGGGAATAATTATTAACCTAGGATTTTTTACGGCAATAGTATTATCAATTTATTTTAGCGTTAAAGCTCGAAACAAAGAGCGCATGGCGCTAATTGAAAAAGGTTTTGATTTATCGGAGATTTATAAAAACAAAGAAAAAAAACACGGTTTTTTTAAATTTGGTGTAATTTTAATTGGTATTGCTTTTGGGCTAATTTTTGGTGTGCTTTTCAGCAAAACCGGTTTTTTACCCGATGTTATATCATATTTTGCAATGATTTTGTTGTTTGGCGGCATAGGCGTATTGATGGCAAACTATTTTGTAGCAAAAAAAATGTAAAAAATTGACCGATAAGTTTTACATACAAAAGGTAATTGAAGGGCACGCCGAGTCTTTTAGGTTTTTAATTGACCGCTATAAAGATAAGGCGTTCTCAGTTGCTTATAGTGTTTTACGCAACAAAACAATTGCCGAAGATGCTGTTCAAGAGTCATTTATAAAAGCATTTAACAAAATCAGCACATTCAGGGGCGATGCTGCATTTTCAACATGGCTAATGCGGATAGTTGTTAACGAGTCGATTAAAGAGCTACGCAGGAGAAAAATGGAGATTGAAGGGCAAAAGAATATTGCAAATATTGATGAGTTAAATATTAACAATAGCGTTAAATTATTAAAAGAAGAAGAACAAAAAACATTTATTGAAAAAACCCTTAAAAAAATGCCACAACAAGAGGCATTAACACTTCAACTTTTTTATATTGATGAAATGAGCCTTAAAGAGATAGTGGATGTAATGCAGATAAAACTTGGCCACATAAAGGTTCTTTTGTTTAGGGGACGGAAAAGATTTTATGGTTTGTTAAAAACTGAGCTAAAACATGAACTAACAGATATAATTTAGCAACGAATAAAACGTAGTACTTACAAGCTAATTATCAAACACATGAATAATATTGAATTAAAAGACAAAAACGAGTTTAAGGCTATTTTAAGCAAGCCAACCATACCTAACATGTCGGAAGATTTTACCGATGCGATAATGGAAAAAGTTATTGCCGTAAATGCAAAACAAAAGCTGTTTAATAAATGCATCAAGCTATCGTGGTTTTTTATAATTATTGCCGTTGCCCTTTCTATTAAAACCGTTCTGCAAATATCATATTTTGAGTTGGAACTTACCGAGGCTGCAAATAGCATTTTGCCTCAGGCATTAAAAATATCTGTCTATATTTTGCTCTCCGTTTTGTCGGGACTGTTTTTTTATCAGCTAAACAATTTATTAACGTGTAGGTTTTCGTTTACCAAAAAATAGCGACATAACTGTTATTGTAACATAAAATACATAAAAAAGCTCAAAAACAGTTACCCATTTTATCAATTTTTTTTGTTTAAAAAAACTCGATACCTGATTAAGAAACAGGGTGTCAACAACTGTTTTTAACAAAAAAAGAAACAAAACAGGCTTCCAAAAATTTACATTATACACTATTAAGCCTAAGCCCGTTACCAATAAAAACGAAGCGGCAAACACAACAAAAGCTGTAAATTTAGTGTCGCCGTCGGCATATCCCTGTGTTTTTGACACCCACCGATTACGTTGTTTAAAAAGCGATTTTATATTTTTTGCTGCCTGAGTAACAACCGTTGCATCGGCTGATTTTAAAAAATGTATTTTATCGGCATCAACTTTTTTCATGCTGTGCAATAAAAAAACATCGTCGCCCGATGAATATTTTAAGTTAAAAGGATTATCCAATTCTAAAAAAACCGATTTTTTAAAGGCCAAATTTGCACCGTTGCACATAACAGGGTGATTAATACCAATTGCACCTGCACCCGATGCCACAAGACTTACAAACTCAATTTGTTGGAATTTTTGAAAAAGCGATTTGCCTGTTTTTAATGCCACCGGTCCAACAACCATATTAGGTTTATGCAATTCGTAGTATTCAACAATATTGGCTAACCAAAACTCGGGATGGCTGCAATCGGCATCGGTAGTTACTATTAAATCGCCTGTTGAATTTGATATCCCATTCAATAACGCCTGCTTTTTGCCTTTTTTTTCGTTCTGCAAAAAAATTACCCTCCTATATTTTTCGGCAAACTCCTTTGCAATCGCCTCCGACTCATCAACAGAGTGGTCGTTAACTAAAATAATCTCATATTCGGTTGTTTGTATATTTTGATGTATTAACCCTTCAATACATTTTTTTAATGAGCTACCGCTATTATAAAACGGAACAATAACCGAAACTTTTGTTGAATATATTTTGTTTTTACGATGAAATACGGGTATGCTATTCCAACCATTAATAAACCAAACTATTAAAGCGGTGTATAAAACTCCGGCAACAACGCAAAACGACCAAAACCATGCGAATAAATTCATAGATACCTATTTTTTGGTATCACTAAAATAATAAAATAACCATAAAAAGCACTAAATAACACGCTTTTTTGCTTTGCTCAACTTAGCCTGCTTAATGTAGGAATTAATTATTATGCATATTACTAACAATCAGACTTAAAAAATCTTTAATACTTAA
>CAYQPP010000385.1:0-2711 GCA_964419235.1 uncultured Bacteroidales bacterium | reverse complement strand
GACAAAATTGATTTTAGAACTAATTGAGACTTAAATAAAAATTAAAAAAAACGGTGCACAACAATGTGTATGATTCGTTAATGTTTTAGTTTTTTGTAATTTTACAAATATAGCGAACCCTTGACTTTTTAGACTTTTCCTTTAAAAACATCACTATATCTATAGTCATTAGTTGCGGAGTTAAGCTATTCCTTTATATTTGTATTGTAATATTAAAATTTAAAAAATGATAAAACTGCTTAAATATGTAAATCCTTATTTAAAACTATGGAAACTGTTTGCTTTAAATTTTATAATATCTCTGTTTTTGGTTGTATTGTTTTGGAATGATTATTTAATAAGCTTTTCGAATTTTGTAATAGCGTTAACTTGGGCTTATGCAATTTGTTTTACACAATGGATAGGGCATGTATATATAAATAATAAGCTGAACGAGCGTTTTTCGTGGCAAAAGCAACTTGCTTTACGAATAATATTGGGAGCAGTTTTTATGATAACTTATACTGTTGTAGCTTACTTGATAGTGCAGCTTATTTTAAATGTGATAATTTTCAATAATTATCCCGATGATTTTTGGAGTTGGGCAGTAAATTCAAGTATTTATGCCATAATAATATCGGCAGGAGTAACTTTGTTTTTTACGGCAGTAGGTTTTTTTAAGGCTTGGAAAAAATCGGTTATTGAAGCCGAACAGTTTAAAACACAAATGTTGGCATATAAATACGAAGCTCTTCAAAATCAGATTAATCCGCATTTTCTTTTTAATAGTTTTAATGTTCTTACCGATTTGGTGCATGAGAATCCGGATAAAGCTGCCGATTTTATTAAAAAATTGAGTAATATTTTTCGTTATGTGCTTGATAATCGTGAAAAAGAGTTAGTATTACTTTCCGATGAGTTGGAGTTCTTAAATACATTTGTATTTTTATTAAAAACACGATTCGACAATAAATTGGATATAATCATTGATGTTACAACAAAAAACGGTGAATATATTGTTCCTATGGCATTGCAACTGTTGGTTGAAAATTGTGTAAAACACAATGAAATATCTTCGTTGAAACCATTGCATATTTCGGTAACACGGCAAAATAACACAATAGAAGTCACCAATAATTTACAACCGAAAAATGTGGGCAGAGACTCAAAAGGAATAGGTTTGGAAAATTTAAAGCAGCAGTATCTTTATTTTACCGATAAAAATATTGTTGTTGAAAAAAACGAAGACAGTTTTAAAGTTAAATTACCTGTATTAAGCAAATAGGATGTTTCACATCCGGCAACTGAAAAGTAAAATATAATCAGATTGAATAATAAAAAGACCTAACAGGTTTTTAAAACCTGTCAGGTCTGAAATATATAAATTAAATTATAAACAGATGAACGTTTTAATAATTGAAGATGAAACAAGGGCAGCCAACTATTTAGAGCGGATGCTGAATTTAGTGGCATCTGAAATAACTGTTGTTGCAAAAATTGAAACGGTAAGGGAGTCGATTGAATATTTGAAAACACGGCAATACCCCGACCTTATATTTTCGGATGTGCAACTTGCCGACGGGTTGAGTTTTGATATCTACGAAAGTGTAAAGGTAACTTGCCCGATAATTTTTACTACCGCTTACGACCAATATGCCATTGAAGCATTTAAAACCAACGGAATAGATTATTTGTTGAAACCGATTGAACAGGAAAGATTGAAACTGGCACTTGATAAAGTTAAACGGTTTTCGGCAGAAATAAATTTTGCCGATTTATTGAATAAAATAAACAGTAATAATGCAACTTCCGCAAAAACACGATTTATGGTAAGGGTGGGCGATAAAATTAAAAGTATTGATGTTGACAATATACTTGCTTTTTACAGTATGGAAAAGGCAACATATATTTTTACCGATACAAAACGTAGCTATCCGGTAGATTATTCGCTTGATGAAATTATGGATAAGGTTGATAATCATCAGTTTTTTAAAATCAGCAGAAAATATATTGTATCGATAAAAACTTGCAATACCATGACAGCATATAGTAACAGTCGTCTTAAACTAACAATCGACGGACTTGACAGCGAATTGATAATAGTTGCCCGCGAAAGAGTAAAAGAGTTTAAACAGTGGCTTGACAGGTAATTTATTTATTAATCTTTTTTAACAGCCAAGCCATATTCTCACCCAAATGTTTCATAGTTTGCATCCCTTCTTCGTCGTTTAACACATCGCCTATATTTTTTCCTATACCGATATTCCAATACGATGAACCCGGAATTATCATTTGACTGATGTGTAAAAAATGATTTATTGAGTTAAAAGTATGAATTTCGCCTGCTCGCCTTACGGCTACAACACCTGCTCCTACTTTATATTTCAGGGAGTTTGTGGCACGGGTAACATATCCCGCACAATCAATAAGGGCTTTCATTTCGGTAGTAACATTTGCAAAATACACAGGTGAACCTAAAATAATACCGTCGGCTTCTTCCATTTTTGCAATACATTCGTTTATTGCATCATTTTTTATATAACATTTACCGGCAGGTTTTTCCCTGCATAGTAAGCAGGCTGTACATCCTTTCATCTGTTTGCCGCCAAGTTGATATATCTCAGTTTCAATGCCTTCTTGTTCTAAAACTTTAAAAACTTCTTTTATCAGTAGCGATGTGTTACCGTTTTTTCGCGGACTGCCGTTTATTCCTATTACTTTCATCTTTTAAA
>CAYQPP010000384.1:0-2722 GCA_964419235.1 uncultured Bacteroidales bacterium | reverse complement strand
TTTGGTAACCAAACAAAAACAGTTGTTTTATTATAAATATAAATGGCGACAGTATAATTTCGAATGTGTTCATTTATTTATGTTCTATCCGTTTCCAGTTATTGGCATCAAAAATATTATCTTTTACCAAATATGAGTGGCTAATCGAGAATTTATTCATGCTTGTTAAATTTTTTGACCATGTTGATATAGTACCTTCTAATATTCTTGATTTTGGCAATGTGTCTTTGGTCGGGTTATTCTCGTCAAAGGCAATACTGTTAACATCGGCGTTGCTCATAAACCGCCAATCGGTTTTTAATGTGTTGTTACGGTTAAAATCTTTTACCAATAGCAAGGCATTTAGACTAATTGCCTCATGAGTTGGTACTTTTTCGGGTATATTGTTTTTTAAAGGCATGTTTATGCTTAAACTAAAATCTTTACTATTGATACCGTGGTCTGAAACAATTATTATTTTGGTGTTATCATAAATGCCCTCTTTTTTCATCCACTTAAACCATTCGGACAATGTTTCTAATGTCCACCCTGCGGCTTTATACGATGGTACATTGTAAACAATTGCACCATTGCTGTCAATTATATTCCACGGATAGTGGGACACTAACGAGTGTAAAACCACAAATGCAGGTTTATTATTGTTTGTTGTTGATATAAATGGCAATAACCGTAAAAAATGGTATTTTTTTGTTATCCAGTTATTCTCATTTTTATCGGGTTTTTTAAACCAGTTGCCATTATTATATATTCTGGCTTTTAAAAATAGCGGAGAGCAAAAAAACAGGGCGCTGTTTTTTAATACCGAGTAATCTTTGTCTTCGCTTATGCTAATATTAATATCATTGCTATAAGCACTCCACTTATCATTCCATTCATGAATAAATGCATCAAAATCAATTTTGTTTACATTAACATACGATAGTTTATTGGCAATAAAGCTAAACCCTTTATTATGCGCCTTTTTTGACAGGTTTTGCATTGCACCCGTAATTTTTTCGGTAATAGTGTGGTTTTCATCGGCATCTAATTTTTTTGGCATATAATCAAAACCGCATATTATGGGGGCAATTGAGGTGGTTGTTATTTTTGATACCGATAGGGTGTTTGGGTACCATACAAAACCCGATAGCTCATTTTTTAGGCTATCGTTTTCTGCAAGAATTTTGTTCATGCTGCACCCCTGAAACATATCGGCAATAAATATAATAACATTGTTTTTGGTTGCCGAAAAGTCAATTGTTGTATTATTTATATGCGATTCGTTATCGGTTTTAAAAAAGCTGCCAGAATTTAACGCTATAAAAAGGCTGTGTCCTATTAGCGTAGCATTAATTATTATTAATACAATAGCAATTTTTTTAATATGCTTTTTTTGGGTAATAATTTTTTTTACAGCAAATAGTATTATAAGAATAAAACCACTTTCAACCAAAAAGTAATAAACCGGCTTAGCAATTTTATCTTGGGCACCATATTTATTGACAACTAAAACACCCACATCAAGTGGAAAAATGGAGCTATTTAAAAATGAGACAGTAAAAATTGTTAGCATTATCCATAAACCTATAAACTTATATTTTTTGCGAATTAGGAAATAGGCAACCATAAAACCTGCTGTAACTGTTAAAAACAGGGCAAAGTAATTAATCAATATTTCAATGCCTTGAAATTTGAATATCTCCGGAAAGGATGAAAAAGCCTCTAATGGGTTCCATAAAAATATATAACCCGTTATATATGTTGTTGATAATAAATAGATTATCCAATTTGAGCCTACTTTTGGAATAACAATATCTGATTGTTTTAAGTAAGCCGGCAGTGTTATCAAAATAAACAAAATGCCGGGCAAAACTACTCCGCTTATATTGTTTGCGCCAATAAATAGCTGTATTCCAAACAACGACAATAAGCCTATAAGCTGAAATAAAAACAGGCTTATAAATATAAAAAACGATATAAAAAATAGTGGATTTGATGTTTTGTTTTTTGTTCTGTTAAAATATTTTAACCCTATAAATTGTAGTGGGAACAGCATTATTAACGAAATAATACCTAACCATACATTAAAACCCGTGTAATAAAAAAGTGATGCCAAATAAAAGTAAATCATTATAAAAAGCAGCGAAAAAAACAGGTTTGGGTGTATTGTGAAAATATTATTGTTGTTAGTAAACTTTCTTTTAATAAAAGCGAACAATTTTTTGGCAGAAATGGGTATTAAGCCGTAATATAAACTCGATATTGCTGCAAACAAAAGGGTTATAATTCCGCTAAGCACTATTGACAAAAGTAACCGCAAAATAAACCCGTTAAAGCTGAATTGTAATGCCCAGTTTATTTGCGATAGTACGGCAACTGTTAGTATTGTGTAAAATGTGTAATTATATACCGGCCATATTTGTTGAAAAACCTCTTGTCTCGATTTAAAGCTTAACGGCTCTTTAAGTTTGTGAAAAACCGTAAACAGGCCTATCAATAAAACACTACCTATGCTTATTGATAATGCAATTGTTAACCTTAATGGTAAACTGTTAAAATTATTATGAAAAGCCCAATTTATTTGAATTAGCGCAGATAAAACAGCAAAAACATAAAATGTGGTTTTAAGATTTGGTAAAATTGTAATGAACCGTAGTTTTAACTCCTTTAAGGTAAAGGCATCCTTATTTTTTTTCTTTTGTGGTTTTTTAAACACCTCGGGGTTTGTAACAAACAGCCTAAA
>CAYQPP010000383.1:0-2726 GCA_964419235.1 uncultured Bacteroidales bacterium | reverse complement strand
CTACAAAATGTTTTAGTTTTTATAGATGAGATTCAAAACTCAGCTAAGGCCGTAGCAATTTTGCGTTATTTTTTTGAAGAAGCACCAAACATTTATGTAATTGCAACGGGGTCATTATTGGAAAGTCTATTAGCAAAAAGGGTTAATTTTCCAGTTGGGCGTGTTGAATTTTTGTTTCTTTATCCGTTAAGTTTCCGAGAGTTTTTACGCGCTTATGGTAATAAACAAGCTTTTGAATTGTTAAAAACAATACCATTCCCCGGTTATGCACATAAAGTATTAAATAGTATTTTTAAGGAATATGCTTTAATTGGAGGTATGCCTGAAATTGTCGATCACTATTTGCAAAATAAAAGTATTGCTTCACTAAATCAAATATTTGAATCGTTAATGCTAACATATATTGATGATGTTGAAAAATACGCATCAACTCATCGGCAAGAAAATATTATACGTTTTATTATTCAAAATGCCTTTTTATATGCAGGGCAAAGAATAAAATTTGAAGGATTTGCCGTATCAGCATATAAATCAGTTGATATAGCTGAATGTTTTCGACTGTTAGAAAAAACATTTTTATTACAATTACAATATCCAACTACAAGTTATATTTTGCCTATAACCGAGAATAAAAAAAAATCTCCAAAGCTGCAGGTTTTAGATACAGGAATGATTAATTGCTTTGCCGGTTTACAAACAGAATTTTTAAATAGCACATCAATTGATTCCATACAAAATGGCAAAATTGCAGAACATTTGGTTGGTCAATTGTTAAATGTTTTATATGACAGCTTACTTCAAAAAAATATTTTTTGGGTAAGAGAAAAAAAACAATCAAATGCTGAGATTGATTATGTTTTAAATATTCAGGGGATGGTTATACCTATTGAGGTAAAATCGGGCAAAACAGGAAAGCTGCGTTCATTAATGGAGTTTATGGATATTACACCACATACATATGCAATACGTATATATTCAGATAAATTTAGTATTAATGAAATAAAAACAATGCGAGGTAAAAAATTTCGATTACTGAACTTACCATTTTATCTTATTTCTGAAATTTATAACTATATCCCTTTGTTAATTAATAAACAGAGTATAATAGAATAAGCACTAAATCATTATAAGTCTGTAACATTATTGTTCTTATAAACCGCATTAAACAAAACAATAAACAAAAAAGGTAAAACAGGTATCCTGTACCTTACCAACGCACCAAAATTTGCCGTAGTTAAACCAACAAAAAAAGCAAAGGTTATTGCAAAAATTAATAGTGAAATCATAAACGTATCGGAAAAAACAGCTTTAAAAAAACCTAAAACCTTAGTTTTAATAATTAGGTATAGAATTAATAACATTAACAAAACACTCTCTATACCCGAAAAAAGCATTAAAATATTATTTGCCTCCCATAAAAAAGGCCTAAACAACCCTGCTGTTACCGCTACCGGAAATTTTGATAAAACACCCCGAACAGTAGGCTCAAATGCTCCTATATCAAATCTATTGCCGCCATAATACTCTTTTCTAAGGTCGTCTTGAATTATTTGAGCCGTTTCAAGCATTGCATCAATACTCGAATAACGTTTGCTGGCCATAGTACTCGTTTGAGCCAAAATAGCAACCCCTGCAGCCCATGTTATCAGTATAATAAACGGCATAGCAATAGTTCTTAAAAACCTGCTTTCTATTGCTTTTACCGCAGCAAACCCAACCCATATCAAACCTGAGCCAATAGTTACATAAAATATATATGGACGAATAGAAAAGGCGATATACGACCAGAATAATATCCACAATAAATTATTAACCACTTTTTCTTTTGCAATAAAAATATAATAGAGATTTGTAAACATAAACAAAACAGCCGTTAATGTCCACCCATCTTTTAAAATGCCGCTGCTCCAAAACACAACACTCGGAATAAAAAATAGGGCAATTGCCAACCATTTTTCGTTATTTGGGTAAATACGCACAACCATTTTATAAAACCTCCAAACTCCAAAATAGAGTATAAGATTCATAATAATAGTATTGCCCAAATAGCTGCCAAAACCCATTAAATAAAAAAGTACATTAAACCTACAAACAGCAAATGAGTTTGGATCGCGAAAGTATAGCGGCCAGCCTGTGCCCCTGTCAAACATCGAATAAACCTCTAAACTGTGGTTGCCCCATAACAGCTTAAAAAATGTTGGCATATCTTTATCCACCATCTTTACAATACTCTCTGAACCCAAAAAATAGTAAACAGTATCGCCGCCCCCGTAATAAAACAGATAGATAAGTGCAAAAGCCAATCCGGCAAATATTTTTATAAACAGTCCTATCCTAAAATACTTATAATATGGCTCATCGTTTATATGCCTGTTTTTTATGCGTGTAGCAATAAAATATGCTACCATTAGAGTTAACGGTATAATAAATAAATCGTGTATGGTAATAAGGCTGTTCAAATTCTGAATTTAAAATTATCAAAGATAGTTTTCTTAGCGAAAATTCCTAACCTCAATAAATAATTAGGTTAAAATTAACTTAAAAGCCTAATAAATAATAATATACCACATATTAACTAAAAAATAATGCTCTCGTACATAGGATTTGTTATAGTCTCTAATATTCACATGTCATTAGATTAATTCGTTGATAAATAGCAATATAACATTAAATTATTGAGGTCTTTAGTTAAGTACTTATGATAATATCCTGATAACTATATGGTT
>CAYQPP010000382.1:0-2742 GCA_964419235.1 uncultured Bacteroidales bacterium | reverse complement strand
CAATTATTGCATCTCTAAAAAGTTCTATGTTTTCGTGTAATTTCATCTGTTTAAAATTTTTGCTTATTGATTTTACTACAATTATAATTTTTACATATGTTTGGTAAATTAATTATCTTTAGCATTGCCGGTTTCATTTAATATTCCATTTTTCAACAGTTGGTAAAATATCTTTTGTAAGTCCCAAATTGTATTCCGACAACGGATTAAGGCTATCATCTAAACTTTTAGTATCCCTGTTTTTATCAATATTTTCAAGTAATGCTCCAAGAAAAGCCCTAACTCTCGGCGGATATTCAAGTGCTATCTTAATTAGTTCTTTTATTTGTTTATTATTCAATGATGATATTTTATTAGTTAAAATACTGATAGCAGATTTTTTATTCAAGTCGGGTATTTTTTTAAAATCTTTTAAAGCGTCAAGAAGTTCAAGCAGTTTGTAATTTTTGTTTGTTACTTCTACATAACTTTTCACTGCTTTTGCTTTTATGTTTCCTTTGGATATGTAAATACGTTTTTTATTGCTTGCAATACTTATTTCTTTTGGAATTTGTGTAGTTAGCCCCATTTTGTTGTAGAGCAATAATCCTGTAATATAGGCTATTCTTTTTCTGTTTTTAAATAAATATGGGGTGATTATTTTTTCTTCATCAGGTTTTAATTCTCCAAAAACAGTCTGTTTTGGTTTATAAAAAACTCCTGTTGAAATTCGTTTGATAATCTTTTTTTTTATTAGTCGCTCTATTGATTTTGATGTTGCCGAATATTCTTCTTTTTTTATATTGAGGTTTTTGTAAGTAAATATTTTACCACTTTCAATATTATCAATTTTTTCTTCTATTTTCTTTGCAATATTCATACTGCAAATGTAATATATTTTTAATAATGTCAAGTATATTGCTCAAATTACTTGACTTCTAATGCTACACAACACCGATTTATACGAATAAAACCCATCCCGAAAGGAATCGGGACAGGCTATTAAGGGGTGAAATAATTTTAGTGTTTATCAACAAATTTATATGCCTTGTTTATTATTTGTATAGTTGGTTATAAGCTTAAACCGCATATCAATAAAAAGTTTATGAATTTTGTTCATGCGGTCGATAGTAAGCTTTGTTAAATATTCGCGTCCTTTTTCAGGATTTTTTGCCAACAGCTTTTGGGCTTCTTTATCCACATCGGGCTGTTCGTCAAAAAAACTTTGCTCTAAAGGGTCGCGGGCTGCACGTAGGTCTTTTACGGCATCTTGCCAGCGCAGGTATAAAAGGTTGTCAACAAAATCGACACACCAACGGATACTGTTGTTATCAAATTTTTCGGTATCGTAAACCTTATAACATTCGGCCACATCGGTGGCTCCGGCATAAATTGGTGCATAGGCGCTTGTATAGGCATTATCGACAAAAAACCAATAAATGCCGCCCACCTCGTTGGGGAGCCAACCGCGCAACTGGGCAATCATGCCATACTCGCCGCGTGCCCGGGCAACATTACGCCTGCGGTTTATTTTCAAAACCTTCCGCATTTCAGCGGTTGGGAAAGGCGTGGCAATAGCACTCTTAACCAATTTACCTTCGTTGTTGGGGTAGTACCATGCAGGGGAGTTTTCTTTATCATAAATTGTTCCCTCAAAAGTGCAGCGCTGAAAAGCCATTATATCTTTTACCCCTATTTTTTTTATCGGTTTAACCGAAAACGGATAAGCCGACAAAGGCTCTACAAACTGAGTATATTGGTCGTCGCCTTTAAACGGGTCGGTTGTGTAGCGGTTGGGCAAACCTAATTGGGGTGCGTTGTCGTAATAGAATTTCCAAAAGCGGTTTGTTGCCCACTCCCTCAATATTGGCGAATAGGCCTGTTGCCAAATAAATGGCATACCCGAGTTGGGGTTGTACCACCCGCTGTCGATGGCTACCTGCATATAGTTTGACGATGCGCGGAAATTCTCTTTATCCTCAATATTTATCTGCTTAATTATGCTCCAATTCGGGATTATAAGCGCATGGTCGTCGGGTACGCGCTGTGCAGCCCAAATTACGCCGGGCTTGCCGCTGTCGGGTGTCCAGTTGTTGCCAACGCTGTAAAATTCCATTATCCAAATTTCGTTTACATCGCCAATGGCAAGCGATTCGCTTTCGCCCACGCACGACGGCAAAAAACCGTAAGTCTCCATTAAGCGTGCAATTAATGTCATGGCTTCTTGTGCAGTTTTGCACCGTTGCAGCGCAAAAGCTTGGGCTTGTTCAACAGTCATTATCTGTTTGCAAATTCCGGGGTCAACCCGTAGCTCATCGCGCTGGCTTTGTGTGCTTTCGCCGATGGCTAACTGGTATTGGTTTATTTGCGGATAAGCCGACTGAAAATAGCCATATGTTTGTTCAACTTGCGGCAACTGCCCCAAAACCTCGCCATAATCGCCAAGCGGCCTTCCTAAATCAACCATCCCAAAATAGATGTTTGCCATTGTACCCGGTTTGTAAGTTTTAGGGGGCACATAATGCACACGGCAATCGGGTCCCGCATCGGTGTGCGAAATTATTACCGAGCCGTCGGCCGATGCTTTTTTACCTACTGCAATTATTGTACACGAAAAGGATTGAACTGTAAACCCTATTAAAAATAATAGTATAAAAAAATGTTTCATCTGTTTAAGTATTAGTTAAGCAATTAATTAAGTTGTTAAATTTCTCTTTAAAGATTTATAAAAATAGTATAAAATATGTTTTAGTCAAATATCGT
>CAYQPP010000381.1:0-2743 GCA_964419235.1 uncultured Bacteroidales bacterium | reverse complement strand
TCAGAATCACCTCAAATGCTACCGAAGTTTACAATTATTGATTCAGCAACCTGTAACAATTACAGCGACGACGGAAAAATGAAGGTTAGAATTAAAATGGGGTATTTTGATCAGGTATCACCAACTTGGAATAACGAAACCATTACTTACAGTTATAAATGGGATGGAAACCCGGCTTTGACTGACACTATACTTGAAAATGCCCTTGCAGGAAATCATTTTGTGAAAGTTTCCGATAATTTAGGATGTAATCAAACTTTTAATAAAATTATGCCGCATCTTAATTTCATACATATTGATAGTGCATATAGTTTAAGTTCCGGATTAACAAAGGATTACAACTGCCCTTATGATACAGTTTCAATTTTTGCAAATGTTACCGGAGCCGATTCTATAATATGGAATAATACCGGTTATATCATTGGTGTTTCAAACAGGGCTTCTGTTGATGTGGCATCTCGAACATCACAAAATTTTGTTGCCGAGGCAAGGGTTTACTACAATTTGTCAGAAAACAAATTCTGCGCCGACCGCGACACGGTAAAAGTCGGGCGCTACACAATCGACACGCTTTTGGCTGTTATTGAAGATAACGAGGAAAAAATATTTGTTGGCAATGAAATAGTCCTTAAAGCTGACAAACCCGAAGTTTCCTATCCTGAATCGGCCGAATTTAACGTGGGTCATAAATTTACATGGACTGTCGAAACCTTAGGATCGGTAACATGGGATCCTACACCGCCCGACACTAATGTAGTAAAGGCAAGACCATCAATGGATGCCAACTTTAAGGTTTATGATACCGTAATAATTTATAACCATACATACACAACACAAAAATGTGCTCTGCATGATACGGTTGGCGTAATTGTACTGCCGGAATTTGACCCACCAAAAGGATTCTCACCAAATGGTGATGGAAACTACGACGAATGGGAACTAAAAGGTATTAATGGATACGATGATGTTTCTGTACAAATTTATAACCGCTGGGGCGGATTGGTATGGGAACACAATGGCCCTTATGAAGGGAACAGATGGAAGGGAGAAAACATGAAAGGCAAAACACTTCCTTCAGGTACTTATTACTTTATTATTAAATACAGTGATAGTGATACAGGAACTCAAACTTTAACAGGACCAGTAACAATAATAAGATAGATTATGACAGCTAATAGCTGATATAAATATTAAGGCATGCCTGCTTATTGGCAGGTATGCAATAAATATAAAATTATAAGCGGATGAAACCCTCATGCGAGGGAAGCAATTAATTTTAGCAGAGCTCGCCCGCCTGAATGACAAAATCGGGCAGGCACAATAAGATATGACTAAAAAACAAACACTTAAATACGTTTTATACACATGAAAACACTTAATAAAATACTATTTATAGCATTGTTGGCAATATCACAGCTTGGTATTGCACAACCCATGTTTCAGTTTTCGCAGTATATGTTTAACGATTATGCATTAAACCCTGCAATTGGCGGAACCCACGATTATTGGCAAATAAAAATGAACTACCGTTCAACATGGGTAGGCTCACCCGACGGGCCACAAACCTATATGCTGGGTGGCTATGGGCCACACAAAACAATGCCTATGGGTTACGGTGGCTATATTTTTAACGATGTGGTTGGAGCCATCTCATACATGGGATTTTATGGATCGTATGCATATAACCTGCGAATATCGGGCGATATACGCTTATCAATGGGTATTTCACTCGGCATGATTCAAAACAAAGTTGATCTGTCCGTTTTAAAAATTGATGACCCTATAGTTGTCGAAAATGGCTCAAGCGCAGCCAAATTTATGCCCGATGGCTCATTAGGTTTATATTTATACACATCGCAATATTTTGTCGGGTTTACCTTTAACCACCTAATGTTTAATAATACAACACTATTAAAACAGTTTGAAGATGCCGAATTAGTTCAAGAGCGTGTAAGGCCATACTTCAATATTCAAGGTGGATACAAGTATAACTTAAACCGTAATTTTGATATTTATCCATCAATATTAATGAAAGCATCGCCCGGTTTCGACTTTATTACTGATTTTAACGTACGGGCAATATATCAAAAAATGGTATGGGGTGGAGCCGGTTTCCGATACACTTTTAATAACCCCGAGTCGGTAATTATTTTTATAGGATATAATTATAACGATTTGGTAAATATAGGATACTCATATGATGTTTCGTTATCAAAATACGGAAGGCAAAGCTTTGGCTCACACGAGGTAATGATAGGTGTTAAATTTAACGATATAAGAAAATCGAGATCGAAACGCAAAATACGTTAATGAAATACTTTTTTATAGTTATACTGGGCTTTATATTGTTACAAGGCTGCTCAAAACAAAACAACGACAATATTATTGATGAAAGTAAATTTATTAATGTATTGGCTGATATACATTTAGCTGATGCAACCCTTGCGGTCGAAGGCTATCGGGTTAGCTCCGATTCAAGCAAAATAAAACTTTTTTATAATAGTATCCTTATAAAACATAACGTGTCGCAAAAACAGATTAAAAACACATTTGAGTATTACACAAAAAACCCACGTAAATTTGAAAAAATTTATAAAAAAGTCTCTGAAAAAATTGTAAAACTCGAAAGCGAATACGACGAAAGTATGGCAAAAAAGGATTAACTCGAAAAAATACTGGTATTCAAAGATTAACAGACTTCCAAAAGCTGTTAGCTCTATGGATTTTATGAACTGTTAACTAA
>CAYQPP010000380.1:0-2745 GCA_964419235.1 uncultured Bacteroidales bacterium | reverse complement strand
GTTATTTACCCACTTTGGACAAGAGATTTGTTATTGTGGTTTGCGTTTTATGACTTGTACACACCTAAATGGAGTAACGGTATATTCTCAGAATGGATTGATGTCATGAAAAGAAAAGGAGTTAGTGATGAGGAGGCTTATAAACGAGCAAAAGTTATGAATAAAGCTTTTCCTGATGCATTGGTGGAAAATTACGAATCATTAATAGAAGGTTTAACATTACCAGATACAGATGATAGGCATGTTTTGGCAGCTTCAATTAAAACTAATGCAAATCTCATTATTACTAATAATCTCAAAGATTTTCCTAAAGAATACCTTGCCAGTTTTGGACTTAAAGCTAAATGTCCTGATGACTTTTTCACAGATATTATTGACATAAATCAAGAATTGTCAGTACAAGCATTTAGAAAACTTGTTTTAAACAAAAAGAATCCACCATACGATGAGTATGATGTTTTTGATATATTTAGAAATAATAGATTAAAGCATACAGCCGATTATATACATTCTTTAATTTGATAATAAAGCACGAAAGCTTAACACGCAGTAAAAAATAATATGGGCATATTAGTAGGTTTTAACTTTGTTTCGGTTGGTCAGTTTAGTGTTTAAAACTTACACTACGCTTAGCCAAACCGTTATGAGAATAACACTTAGATAAATCTGAGTAAAAAATGCCACACCATAAATGTTATCTTATTACAACTATTTTTTTAGTTTTTATGTTATTGTCTGTTTTAATACTCAATGTATATATTCCTGACGCAACGGCATTACCAAAGTTATCTGTTGCATTCCAGCCTATTTCAAAAAGGCCATTTGTTAAATTTCTTTTTACTAACGTCTTTATTTTTTGCCCGTTGATATTAAATATTTCAACAGTATAATAGCCATTGTTGTTAATGTTAAAAGAGATTTTTGAAGTACAGTTAAGCGGGTTAGGCGAAACTTTCACTTCATTAAACGAATTTATGGTTTGTAGGTTAATATCGGTAGCGCCATCCCAGCCTGCCAGCCTGCACCAAAGCCACCAAGCTGCATAAGCTTTAAGATTGCCATTAAGTGCTTCTGTATGTGCCGGCGAGCAATTGTACCAGTCAACCCCTTCGGTGTGTGAGTTTTGCCATTCGGTAGCCCAATTGCCCAGTTCTGTGCCTCCGGCTGCGTCATAATATTTACAATTATCATTAATAAATTCAAAAAAAGTACCGTCGGGGTTATAGCTTTCAATATCGTAAAAATCGTATAATACCTTATTGTTTGCAATGCAATAATCCCTTATCTGTTTGTTGTTAGCCTTTAAGGTGGCATCTGACCAAATGGAGGCATGTCCTGTCATGTAAACAAAAGTAACGTTAGTATATGTTTGTTCTAAGTCGCTCATTTTGTTAAGATAAGTTTGAATACCTTCGGTGGTATTGTCAGATACACCACCACACCACGACCATATTATAACATTCACATCCGAATTATCGGGATTGTTTAAATAAGTGCGGGTTTTTTCAGCCCAAGCTGTGTCGCCGTTATGCCCTAAATCGCTGCCATTGGCAAATTTATCGTCAATGTCGAGAGCGCCATCTGTTCCGCCGTCGTTCCATCGGTAAATATCGCCTTTGTAACCATTTAAGTTTGTTTGTCCTATTAAAGCCGTCATCCCTGTCATTAATTGGCTGCCGTGCGATGTGTGCTCATAAGCAATATGCAATGATTGTTTTGCGCTGTTTATTGCCGACTCGGGTATTAAACCAAGTTTTGCACAGTTGTGGTCAATTATTACCGATTGTGCCGATATAATACTGCCAATAAGTAAAGCAAGTCCTATTAATAGATATCTTTTTTTCATGATAGATTGGTTTTAGTTATTTTAATGAGAAAGTTAAGTAATATTTATTATAAAAAAAACAGGCATTTACTGTAATTTAGGTTATTTATTTTTTAATAAATTTTTGAATAAAACTATCCTGTGTGCTTGTTGTTTTAATAAAATACATTCCGTTTTGTAAGTCAGATATATTAACCGTTAACTGTTTTTTGTCAGTTCTTAATTGTTTTACTGCTTGCCCAAAAGCGTTATAAATAAAGACATTGTCATTAATAAACTCTTTATTATTAAGTTGTAATTGCAGTTTGTTTTTTGCAGGATTGGGGTAAATGTTTATGTTGTTATTTTTTTTGTTATAAGCTACCCCATTAATAAAATTGTCTGAATAACATCCCATGTTAGGATTTTCTACATCGTTTCGTTGTGTTATATTATTTAAGGATATGGGGTTGTATTCAATAGCAACGCTATCAATATGAGTTCCCGAATGACGGCATGCAGAGCTTTGCGTTAAAGTATAATCGCCGTTGTCGGCATTGGTAAACCCGGGCTCGTTGCCGGTTAATAAGTCATTTTCTCCTGTTTGATAAAAATCTCCTGTGCTTTCATTTAGCTGCCATTCGTTATTATTATCTGATGCAAAAGCTTTTATCCACGATGTTGTGAAATTGATTGTACCGCCTTCGTTAGTAGTTTCGCCTGTTCTAAAAATATAAAAATAGTGCATGCCTTTTGCAAGCAATATATTATTTGCAAAGTTTATTTTTGTGCTTGCTTTGTTTATATCAAACAACTCTTTATTCCACGAGCCGTCGTCAAAATCCATGATTACCGTATTGTTTGCAAAAAAGAGAGCCCCTTTTCGTTGATACTCGTATGGGTTTGCCATATCGTCCCAGCCGTAATGAAACATTACGCCG
>CAYQPP010000379.1:0-2838 GCA_964419235.1 uncultured Bacteroidales bacterium | reverse complement strand
GCGGTTTTGGCAATATCGGTTGAGGTGTAGTTGCCAAGCGAATCGACTTTAAGCAAGTATAAATCGAGCTTGCGTTCAGGTTTTGAAAAATCATAGCGTGTGCCGGCAACAATACATCCGCCATCGCGTGTTGCCTTTATATAATACAAAAAGTTTTTGGTATCGCGGCGGTAAGTTTTATCCCAGTTAATGCTAAAATCGTTATAAACTTTAATTATACGTATTCCGGTAGTATCATGATCAAAATAACTTCCCCCATTAAAATTTGTTGTAGCTGCTAAAAAATATTGGTTGCCACTAATATCAAAACTGTTATAGTATGCATACATTTCATATAGTTCGTTCCAATCATAGTACATATCCTTAATTATCTCTTTACCCCATTTGGCACGACTTATACCCATATAATAAAAACTATTCTCGCTATTATAAGGAATACTCATTATAAGTGTCGAATCATTTTCCCAAATAACATCAGATATAAGATAATACTCCGGATAACCCGGATAATACAAAAATGTATCAATCAAACACAATTCTTTATTTAATGTGTATTTTATTCCTCCATCAAAGAAAAAATATCCTGAATCTTTATTTGTTGTTATACACGCTTTGGTTGGATAATTATTAGCAGGAATAAATGTGTCTTTGATACAAATACCATTATTTGAGTATTCTACAAAGTAATAACCATTTTGGGTATAATCTTTAAAGAAAAATGAGAGCTGATAAACAAGGTTATTGTTTTTATTAAAACATATATCTGATATTAATTCAGATTCAATATCAATAATTGTGTTGTATTCTTTAAGCAAGATTGTTTTCAACTCTTTGTTGAGGTGATAATATACTATTTTCAATGTTGAATCGGCATGTGGTGTTGCATAGCCCAAAGCTCCATAGGTTGTATCGTTTATGTTCCAAATGGTTGTTATGGTTTGCATGTAATAATTGCCCAATTTAGTTTTATTAATAATATCACCCTCGGCATTAATTTTTAATAATTTTGATTGCCTGATATAAGAATAATTCTCTTTATATACATTTACCGTTATTAAAAAACCATTATGCGTTTCTATCAAACAGTAAGGTTTAGAAATTTCATTTAAGGGAATTATTTTTTCAAACGTTTGTGAGCTTGCAAACAATGGCATCAATAGTAAAATAAGGAGTGCTTTTTTCATTTTATATGTTTTTTTATTAATTTTTTAGTTTTGAGGGCCTCCAAAAAAAGAGACCCTCAAAACTATTATTATAATGGCTCGGGAAAATCAAGTTGGTGTTCAGCAATGTTTTCAACACGTACACCGTATTGTATCCAATTAACTCTTTCCCTCCAATAAATTGATTTTATTCCATCTATGAAGTCCATATAAATATAACAATTGGCAAATGTTTTGCCCGATGGCATTTTATCTTTAACTATATAGTTTAAACCATTATAGTAAAAGTTCATCATATCTGAGGTTAAGCAATTCTCTTCTCCTTCCATTAACAAATAAGGAAAATGATACGGATTTGCTTGATAAGGGTATTCATAAGGAAGAATTACAATATCATAAGTTTCAATGTCGATAAAATGGTGCATAGCAGCCCTTGGATTATATTTTATCCTTAGCTTGCGCGGCCATTCAGTTGAGGCATCTCGTTCTCCAGCATACATTCCTTCATATATTCCACATTTTCCATCAAGAAAGCTTGGATACCAATAATCGGTTTCGCCAAAAGGTGTTTCGTCACCAATTATTGCTGCTTTTTGGGTACTTACACTACCTACCGTGGTCATTACCAATAACTGGTTGCCTTGGGTGGTAGCCTGCAGCTCAAGGTCGAACATATAGGGCTTTTTGTTTTGGGCGGGGTAAGCCTCAAAACTTGCAACTATGGCATTGTTTACCTTTACAAAAAGCTGTTGCAGCTCCTCAACGGGCACATCGTCAAAACCCGAATAGGCAACGGGTATATAGGTGCTGTCGGTTACGGTTGTCAGGTAATCCTCTCCGGTAAAACCGTGATAATAGTTAAATACCGCCTCCATCATCCAAACGGCATCGTTAAGTTCGATTACTTCGCCCGACTTGTGTTTATCAAGCATTGTTTGTTTAAATTGTACAATCTGTTTCTCAATGTTTTTAGGGTTCTCAGTATTGTACTCCTCTTTAACCATGGGTTGATCTTTTGTACAAGAGGTTAGAATACCCCCCCCGCAATAATTGTGCAAATAAGCACATAAATTATTCTTTTTTTCATATTAATTTAATTTGTTGCGTAAACAATACGCTAAGTTATATAAAATTTGTTTAACAGGTTTAACCTGATTAATTCATTCAGGTTAAGCGTTATAATAAACCCTTGCCGGTTATTTACCGACTTTTTTTTGCACGCCCCGAGCGTGCAAGGCGGCAACCGATAGTTTTCCATAGGCATATGCGTTTTTTTTATTAAACAATTTGGCAAACTTTAAAAAATAGCCTGCCCTCTATTATTAATGTTAAAAACGCTAAAATCTTATCACCAAAAAACAACTATTTTTAAAAATAAGTTGTAATGTATTGATAAACAGGCTGTAAAAATTTTGCTTTTTGTATGCTTTTTATGCTTATGTTAAATTGTTTTTTGGTTTTTTCTTGATAAAAAGAACCAAAATCAACCACATGAAACAGATATGCCGCATATTGAGGATTACCGCCCTTAGGGCGGTATTGTGATAGGTTTTTTTTAAAAAGAGGCCACGTGGCTTTTGCTTCAATAATTAAAGCCGGAAAGTTGAATTATTTAAAACCCCGATAGAATAAGGATTACTTTACCGGAAGCGAGAAAAAGAATGTGCTGCCGTGA
>CAYQPP010000378.1:0-2846 GCA_964419235.1 uncultured Bacteroidales bacterium | reverse complement strand
CTTAGCCTTAGCCTCAACCTCAATCTTAAACCTCAATCTATTCTTCCACAAAATACTGTCCGCGAATTGCTTTTATTAACCGCAGGGGTCGCAGATGTTTTTTTTGTTTTTATTCTGTTTCCTATCTCCATTATTCATACCTCAACGCATTACCCCTTCTCTCTACTCGTATCGAAGGGCTTCAACCGGATTGCGCCTTGCAGCCTTAAATGTTTGCCAGCTTACCGTCAATAATGCTATTGTTAGCGTTATGCATCCTGCCAAAGCAAATATCCACCAATTAAGTTCTGTTTTATAGGCAAAATTTTGTAGCCATTTGCTCATTGCGTAATATGCAATGGGCGTTGCAATTGCAAAGGCTATTACTACCCATTTTACAAAGTCGCGGTTTAGCATTTGCATTATTTCGGTAACTTTGGCGCCGTTTACTTTGCGGATGCCAATTTCTTTTATCCGTTTTTTTGTTGCTATTAGCGAGATACCTATCAAACCTAAAATAGAAATAAAAATGGACAAAAAAGTGAAAGCGCTAATTACTATGGCAAACTTCATATCCGATTCATAAAGGTTTTGGATTTTATCGTCGTAAAATGTTATGTTTAGTTGATTTTTTGCGCCTAATTTATGCCAAGTGTTTTTTATTTTGCCGATAGTTTCAAGCATATTACCACCATTTGTTCTAATAAGCACTTTAGTTATCATGGCTGAATTTTGTACAATAATTGTTGGCGGAATTATTTCATGAATTGATTTAAGATGAAAATCTTTTACCAGTCCGACAACCTTGCCAAAGCCTAACTTTTCGCCAATAATATTGGTTAAACCCAGAGCTTTTGCTGCCGATTCGTTAACCAACACACCTGAAACCCCCTTTTCTTTATTAAAGAATTCGCCCTTGATTAAATGCAAGCCTAATGTTTCTTCAAAACCATAATCGACAAACAGACCTTGTGCCGAAATTATTTTTTCTGGCTCATCAACTTTTGGCATACTTAAAACCATATTGTTATTTGTTGGCGGCAGCCATATTGCACCGCTAACCTGCTTTACCGATGGTATTTTCAACAACTCATTTTTAAGGATTGTGTAATTGGGTGAGTTAGATTTGTCGTTTATATCAATTGTCAATAAATTTTGGGTGCTGAAGCCCAAATCTTTATTTATTGAAAAATGCAATTGTTTATAAACTGAAAGTGTTGCTACTGTTAAAAACACAAAAATAACCAACTGAAAAACTAACAAGCCTTTTGATAAACTAAAAGTATTGCCCTTACCTTGTTTGGTTTTACTCATAGCCTCGACCACATTTGGCGAAGTTGTTTTTAAAGCAACAAAATAGCCTGACAATGCACCCACAAAAATTGTAACCAAAATTATTATTGCAATCCAACCCCAATTTTGGGCAAGGCTTAAAGAGTAGGGTTTTTCCATTATTTTATTTATCATCGGAAGAAAAATATTGGCTATTAAAATGGCAAAAGGCAATGCTATAATTGACACTAACACCGATTCGTATATTAATTGCCAAATTAAAATACTGCGCTGGGCGCCACAGGTTTTTCTGATTGCAACATCTTTTGATTTAGAAAAAAGCTGTGCTATTGATATATTTATATAGTTAATATTTGCCACAACCAAAATAATAAACCCCACAAGCATTAATATAGCAAGAACCTGTTTATTGCCTTTTTCGATAATATTGTTTCCTGACAAAGTTGCCGAGTTAAAGTACATTTTATTAAAAGGCTGCAAATAAAAGTTTGATACAATATTTTGCGAACAAGAATTATCAACCAACTTAGCAATTTTGCTATTAAACTCATTGATATTAGTATTTTGCGAAAGCAATAAAAAATTAGTAAAAAACACACCATAATTCCACGAGTTTCTAATTGTATCGGCATCTACTTTAACATGGGCAGTATTCATCATGCTCTGCATAAGTTGGTTTATGCCAAAATCAATATTGCAGAAAAAATCGGATTTTATGCTTGAGTTAATGGGCAAATCATCAACAACTGCAACTACGCTCATTAAAAATTCGGTTTTATCCAATTTTAATTCAATAGTTTGCCCAATTGGGTTTTTATTGCCAAAGTACTCATATGCACAACTCTGCGATATTATTATTGAGCTGTTTACATCAAATTTGTTGATATTACCATTTATAATTTTAAATGAGAATATATCAAAAAACGATGGCTCAGTACACAGTATGTTCTTTTTCGGAATATATTCATCATCCTTTTTTATCTCGAAATTATGTATTGAGTACATTGATGCTTTCGCTTCTACCTCTGGCAACGACTCAACAAGCAAATTACCTAAAACATATGGTGTATTATACCATGTTATATTACTACCTTCGTTGTTATCAAGCACCCTATAAATATTGTCTTTGTTTTTATGAAATAAATCGTAACTTAATTCATTAATGCTAAATACCAACACAACAAAAGCAACTGACAAACCAATAAGCAAACCCGACAGTTTAATTATTGAATTTGTTTTATCGGCAAATAACCGGCGTAATGTGATTTTAAAATAAGTTGTTATCATAATTCTTAGTTTTTATTTCCATCTTCCGTTCTTATCTAAATTATCGTCCACTAATTAACGCTAATTACTTTTTTAACCGCAAAGAGCGCAGAGAAAAACCTCAATCTCAACCTCAAATCTCTATTCTTCCCCAAAAATACTGTCCGCTAATTGCACGAATTAACACTAATTAAAAAACAAACCGCAGAGGACGCAAAGAGCGCAGAGAAAAACCTTAACCTCAAATCTCAGCCTCAACCTCAAATAGTCCACAAAAATACTGCCCACTGATTGCACGAATTAACACT
>CAYQPP010000377.1:0-2858 GCA_964419235.1 uncultured Bacteroidales bacterium | reverse complement strand
CTTTTGTTTCTTTTGGTCAAGCAAAAGAAAAATAAATTTAAATTAGATATTAAAAATTATAGAATACTCACAAAATTGGTAATAGAGAGCCAAAAATATTTTGGCAACAAGAGTATATGCTTGATAGTTAATAGAGTAGTAATGTTAAGGTTTAGCCTTGCTTAATAAAACAGAAACAAACAGATGAAACAGCTTATAATTATAGTAATACTATTTTATGTATTTGAATATGGTTTTTCGCAAAAGCAGATTGATTACAAAGTACCACCAAATGAAATTGTAAAGCTGTTAGAGGCTGAAAAAACACCCGATATTTTAATAGACCCTGTCGGGGAGTGGCTGTTGCAAATGACCGACCTCGGTTTTTTATCAATTGCAGATTTGGCACAGGCAGAGCTTCGGATTGCAGGCTTAAGGATTAATTCGTTGATAAATGGTAAAAGCAGGGTTTCATATACCGATAGTTTGGTGCTGACAAACCTAAAATCAGGTAAAGATTTTACTGTAAAAGGGCTGCCTGAAAATCCAAAACTGCGCAATTTTGCATGGTCGGCAAATGGTAAATTCGTAGCTTTTACAAATAGCACCACAAAAGGTCAGGAGCTTTGGGTTTTGGATGTGGCAAAAAAGAGTGTAAAAAAGCTTACGGGTGCTATTGTTAACACAATAATGCCGGCTAACCCCATTACTTGGGTTGATGCCGGGGAGTGGTTGGTATTTACTGCGGTTTTGGACAACAAAGGGGCAAAGCCAAAAAAAAGAAGCGTGCCAACAGGTCCTGTGGTACGTAAAAGCATTGGTAAGGAGGCGGCTGAGCGTACTTATCAAGATTTGCTGAAAGATGAATTTGACAAAAAGCTTTTTGAGTACTACGCAACTTCGCAATTGGTAAAAATAAATTTAAGTAATGAGCAGTACAATATTGGTATTCCCGCTATTTTTAAAGAGATAAAAACCTCGCCCGATTTTAGATTTGTATTGGTTAAAATGATTCATAAACCGTTTTCATATACAGTTCCTTACTACAGGTTTCCTTTTAAGGTTGAGATTTGGGATAATGAAGGCAATTTATTCCGTGAGCTTTTTGATATACCGCTTGCAGAAACGATGCCTAAAGGTTTTGGCGCTGTGCGCAAGGGGCCGCGAAATATCGGTTGGCGGGCCGATAAGCCGGCAACGCTTTATTGGGTTTGGGCATTAGACGGGGGCGACCCTAAACGTAAGGTGGTAACACGCGACAGGCTCTATCTTTTTGATTTTCCGTTTGACGGGAAAGGCTACGAAAGTATTGCGTTTAAAAACCGGTTTGGTGGGATTAAATGGGGAAAAGCAGATTTTGCTATTTGCTCTGAATGGTGGTGGAACACACGTTTGGTAACTGTTTCATCGTTTAACCCCGATAGCCATGATAAGAAAAAACACCTGATATTTGAATATAACTGGCAAGATGAGTATAATAATCCGGGTAGTTTTATAACAAAAACAGATATTTCGGGGCATAAAGTGCTGCAATTTGCCGATAAAGAGACAAAATTGTATTTAAAGGGCAAGGGTGCAACCCCCGAGGGGTATAAGCCGTTTGTTGATGAGTTTGATATAAAAACCGGCAATAAAGAAAGGCTGTGGAATTCAAACGACCCATATTATGAGTATCCGTTTGGCTTTATTAATGCCGATAAAAGGTTGATTTTAACAAGCCGCGAATCAAAAACCGACCCGCCCAATTATTTTTCAAGAAATTTAAAAAATGGGGTAGTGTCGCAAATAACAAGTTATTCAAACCCATATCCACAGTTGGTAGGAATGAGGAAAGAGTTGGTTAAATACACCCGTAATGACGGTGTGCAATTGACGGCCACCCTTTATACACCACCGGGTTATTCTTTGGGCGACGGTATGTTGCCTGTGTTAATGTGGGCATACCCAAATGAGTATAAAAGTGCGGCTGCGGCAGGGCAGGTTAAGGAGTCGCCAAACAGGTTTGTGCGAATTGGTTGGTGGAGCCCTGTATTTTGGGTTATGCGCGGCTATGCTATTTTTGACAACCCATCAATGCCAATAATAGGCGAGGGCAGCAACGAGCCTAATGATACATTTGTTGAGCAGTTGGTGGCCGATGCTGAGGCTGCTGTACACTGTATCGACAGTTTGGGGATTGCTGATATAAACAAAATTGCAATCGGCGGGCATAGTTATGGGGCGTTTATGGCTGCCAACTTATTGGCTCACTCTAACTTGTTTACAGCAGGAATAGCACGCAGCGGGGCGTATAACAGGAGTTTGACACCTTTTGGCTTTCAGTCGGAGCAGAGGACATTTTGGGAAGCCTCGGATACATACATGGAGATGTCGCCATTTTCATATGCCGATAAAATTAATGAACCGTTACTGCTAATTCATGGCAATGCCGACAATAACCCGGGTACTTTTCCTATGCAAAGCGAACGGATGTTTAGTGCCATAAAAGGCAATGGCGGCAAGGTGCGCTTGGTAATGCTGCCTTATGAGAGTCATGGTTATAAGGCTAAAGAGTCGGTTATGCATATGTTGTGGGAGATGGATGCTTGGCTTGAAAAATTTGTTAAACAAAACAAGCAATAGGTTTGTTATAAATGTGTTATGAGCTTTAACGAGGAATATACTTGTCCGAGGTGCGGTTTTATTTTTAAAATAGAACTAAAAAATAGTGAATCGAACTGTATTGTAAATTGCAATAAGTGTGAGAAGACAATGAATATCAGAAATATCAGAAATATATTGCAGCTTAATATTACTCAACAAGCAAATAAAAAAGTTCATTACCTGCATAAGTCGTTATTAAATTAGCATTACTGATACTAATCCGCTAAAGCGAGACA
>CAYQPP010000376.1:0-2861 GCA_964419235.1 uncultured Bacteroidales bacterium | reverse complement strand
TGTTATAATCTCCCCTTATACACCAAAATTTAATGATATAAAACCTAAAAAACCTCAGCTTATTATCAGGAGCAATGTTTTTAGGTATAATACAGGATGGTAAATCCCTACATCAGTTTTAATAAAATTGTGCTTTAATGAGTTTTGTATTATATTGATTTTGAATATAATATATAAATTGTTATTTTTGGCTAACAATAATCTATTTAACAAAAAACCATTATGAAAAAACTTAGCACATTAATTTTTTTGGCATTGGCATTTTTTTTGACAAATGCGCAAACCCCAACGTTAGATATTGAATTTACTACTATTGACATGGGTGGTTTTTCACACGAAAAACATGTATTGGCAATATGGATTGAAACCGATGCCGAAGAGTTTGTAAAAACCCCATTGGTATATGCTGATGTACGCAAAGAGAACCTTTATACGTGGAACAGCCCTCCGGCAAACGGAAACGAAGTTGACGCCATAACCGGAGCAACTCAATTAGAGCACAAAACATATACCATTACATGGGACTGCTTTAATTTAGACGGTGAGGTAATTCCAAACGGAAACTATATTTTGCATATTGAGATGAATAACAAACATGTACAAGGCCCCCTTGCAGAGATTAGCTTTACAAAAGGCGACGAGTCGTTTACCCTAAACCCTGACGATGAGGAATTTTTTAAAGACATATCACTCAATTACAAAACTAATGTTGTTTCGGTTGATGAAAAAAGCTTGCAAAAAAAAGAGATGTTAAACATTTACCCAAACCCTGCAAATAGTTTTGTGAATTTAATGCTTAATTTAGAAACCGACGATAAAATAAATATAGAAATATTTAATGAAAAATTTCAGCTTGTGGCGAATATTGCCAATGGCAAGAATTTTTATGCAGGCAAAAACAAATTGCACTGGGACATTGACAAAAACTTAGCAAATGGTACTTATTTTGTATGTATATCTTCAAAATCACATGTTTGGTTTGGGAAAAAAATTATAATATCGCGGTAAATTCTTTAGCCTTTGTTTATATAAATAATTTGTTATTAAGTCCCTCTTTAAAGTCTGTTCCAACATTTATCGTTGTAAAGGAATTAAGAAAGATGAAAAAATATACTTCTCTTAACCAAACGACATTGTATTATAATTTGTAATATTGTGATAATTATCATTAATAAGCAATATGCAGGTTTTTATACTTAGTGTTTACACAATTATATCTTACGCATTTTTATACCCATTTACATTTTTTAATGTTATAATAGTTTTGCTTTTTAATATTTTGGGATTGCAAAAAGCCATACCCGCCATACTAAAATTTTGGGCACGCGGCACATTTTTTATTATCGGCAAGTTTTTTAAAATTGAGGGAAAAGAAAACATAAACAAAAAACGCAAATATATACTTATGGCAAACCATGCCAGCATGTTCGATATTATGGGCATTATGACAATATGCCCCAATATTTCGTGGTTTGGAAGAGCGCATCTGTTAAAAATACCCGTATTTGGCAAATTGCTCGAAGTAATTAATTATATACCTATGAAAAGTACCGACCTAAGAAATGCCAAGCATATGGTTGAGCAGCTTGTAAGAAAATCGGAGAACCAAACAGTTGCCATTTTTCCTGAAGGCACAAGAACAAAAAATGGTGAAATGAGCAGTTTCCGCAAAGGTTTTTTGCATGTACTTAAAGCCCGCGAATTAGATATTTTGCCTGTGAGCTTAATAGGTTTTTATGAGTTTAACCCAAAAAAGAGGTTTTATTTTGATTACTCAAAAAAATTGTCGGCAAAAATACACCCACCCATACCGTATAGCGAACTTAAAAAATTAGATGACAAAGAGATAATCAGCGTGGTGCAATCTAAAATAGAATCGGCCTTATAATATCATTTATTAATAAAACAATGGAAAAAACAAACCAACACAAATGGGCATTTATTGTAAATCCTGTTGCCGGAAACGGAGCATCGTTAATTGTTGAAAAAGAGCTTATAAAAGAGCTTAAACAAAAAAATATTGATGCCAAAATTGTAAAAACAGAACGAAAAGGACATGCCAAAGAGCTTGCTAAAGAGTTGGCAGAACAGAACTATACACATATTGTGGCAATTGGCGGCGATGGTACGCTTAATGAAATGGCAAGTTCGCTAATAGAATACCCACAATGTACAATGGGGTTAATTCCTGCTGGCACGGGTAACGATTTTGCTCAAATACCGGGTTTGCCCGTTCATTTTGAACAAAAAGATTGGGATGCTTTTTTTGAAGCCAATACTCATGCAATTGATGTAGGAAGGTGTAATGGCAACCTTTTTTTTAACGGCATGGGGTTGGGTTTTGACGCACAAGTAGCTGCCGAAAATTATGAGGAGCCCGGAAAAGTTAAACAAGGGGGAAAAGGCAAATATATTTGGCATATTTTAAAAAACCTGCTCTTTTTTAAAGAGCAGACAATGGAGATAACAACCAACAACGAGAAAAAACAACAAACCTGTTTTCTTAACACAATATCAATTGGGCGCAGGTTTGCAGGAGGGTTTTTTCTTACCCCAAAAGCTTTTGCAAACGACGGGCTGTTAGATGTTTGCATGGTTGGCAAAATAAACCTTTTTGAGCGCTTATCAATTTTAATGAAGGTTACAAAAGGAACACATGTTTCGCATCAAAAAGTAAACTACTATCAAACCAATAAAATTATTGTTGAATTAAACAAAAAGGCGGCTTACCATTTAGATGGCGAACTATTTTTTGATTCGCGATTTGATATTGATATACTGCCCGGCAAAATAAAATTGATTTATAACCCAAACAGCGATAACTATTTTACCGATATTTAAAAACTTGCCACCTATTATAA
>CAYQPP010000375.1:0-2868 GCA_964419235.1 uncultured Bacteroidales bacterium | reverse complement strand
CAATAACACCTACTCAATCTCCAGTTCATACAAAACACCCTCTAATTTTTTTGCGTTAAATGGCAAATTATCTTGCTTAAACGGGGCATTTGGCCACCAGCTCGCCTGATGGTACTCTTGTGTAATAATTATTGTCATTTGGTTGTTAGGAATTGATGTAACCTTGTCATTCATATACCCTACAACCCTTAGCTGGTCTTTTTCGGGGCCTATTCTCCAAATAATCTCATCAGGCTTCCACTCTATCTGAAAGTAATAATAATCACGTCCAAAAAGCTCATCGTCTTTTTCGGGTACTTTTGATGTAAGCGCACTATACCAATGATCCCACCTATGGTTATAAAAAGTTTCCGATTTATATTTAATCTCATTAACCCCTACTCCATAGTTTTTTGGTTGCCAGCACGATAAATCCCAATTTGTACAAGCTACCATTACCTTATCATCATTCGATTTAGGCTCTAATCTTTCTTTTTTGTCGGAATATGATGTTTTAGGCCAAAACTGGGCTGCTTTTATAATCTCAAAATCAATTTCGGTATAAGGCATCTGTTTAACTGTCAACTCCTCTTTTTTAGCACCATAATATGGCTTATACCCCCTACCCTTTCTCCAACATTTACGCCTGTTGTTCCATGGTTCTAACGATTCGGATAGTAACCAAATTGCATTTGTTAACCCTGTCCAAACATTATCATCATTAAGCAATTCGGCCATTTTTATCTTTAAGGTATATTTACCATATGTAAAACCATTACGCGTTTTTATTCCAACATTCTCTTTTCTATAATTATTTTCGGTACTTGGTGGGTTAAAAAAGTATAACGACCCGTTAGTGGTATCAATGCCAAATGTTGAACCCGGAGCCGATGAGTTTGTGAAGTATATATCAACCTTGTTATCTTTATACTTCTCTACATTAGTTTTATACTGCTTTTTTGTATAACCTTCGCCAAAATAATCGGCAATAACCGGAATATTATGAACAATTTTATTATTTACTCTTTCATTCTCATAATATGCAAAACTTGCTTCTCTATATAGTGATGCCCTGTTGCCTACTAAACGATTAAAGTTATTTGTATCGGGGTGCGCATATTTATCATACTTAACATATATTCCGTTTTTTATAGGTGGCAAAGCTTTTAACCTTGTTATTTTATCAATTTTTGTAATGCTTGTGTTTTTAAGCTTACTGCCCTTGCCATATAAAAAGTAGTAATAGGGGTTAACAAAATATTTTTTTCCTTTTATTGTTATATCTTTAATATATTCAGGTATTTTCTCTAAATCGCTTTTTGTTGTTACCACTAATAAAAAACTATAATTACCAAGCCTTAAGTTTCTTTTCCATTTATTGTTGATATGATTTTTTTGTATTTCATTCTCAATTATCCACTTAGCATCTTTTTCTATTTGCGCTTCAACCTTTATGTTATTTGACTTGGCCTTTTTTTTCACATCTTTGTACCATTTTTTATCAGATTTAATTATTGCTATATACTTTTCTACCAACTTTTCGTTAAAACCACAATAATTAGTATGCTGGTTTCCGTAATACCTCTCTTCATCTCTTGGGTTGCCTTCAATAACAAAGCTGCCTTTAACAATAGGATTTTCAACCGATAAAAAACCAATATGAGGGTTTTTAAAAGAGCCGTAAAAATTTTCGGCAGCAAGTTTATTATATAATTTTACTGAATTACGTTTACGCTTTCTTGAATTTACAATTTCATTAAATTTATAACTTTCATTCTGAAAATAAATTTTATAAAATAGTTTTTCGCCTGTTTTATTATCTATTGAGAAAGTATATGATATCTCTTTATTTGTATCGTTTGGTATCCTAAACCCCTGAAAATACGAATTAGTATAATCTATATTAATTACAGTATCAATGTCAATTTTTGGTGCAATAACACTAATTTTTTTATTGCACGATGTTAATACTATTAAGAAAACTATTATAATAATTGGTAACTTTTTCATAGATAATTTTATTTATTTCACTTCGAATATAGGGTGCAAATATAATATCTTTAAACCGTAATAAAACACAATATAAAAGCGACATGGCAAACGCTCATCTTTAAAAAAAGAGTTTTACCTAACCTTAATAATACATATAATTTGAACATAAAAACAGTTCAAACAAAGCTTATAAGTATTATTAACACATTAAAATGCTAAAATATGCAATATATTAGTATATTTCAATTTTGAACAAAATTAAGGTATTCTTAAAAATAAAGCTATGTCCAAAACAACATGGAAACCCGGAACAATGATTTACCCTGTACCGGCCGTAATGGTAAGCTGTGGCAGCGATGAGCAAAACCACAACATAATAACCGTGGCATGGACAGGCACAATAAACTCCGACCCTCCAATGTGTTATATATCGGTACGCAAAAACCGCCACTCGCATGCTATTATTAAACAAGAGGGCGAATTTGTGATAAACCTTACCACAAAAAATTTAGCAAGAGCCACCGACTGGTGCGGCGTGCGCTCGGGCAAAAAACACAACAAATTTAAAGAGATGGGGTTAACGCCGATAAAAGCAAAACGGGTAAAAGCCCCTATGATAAAAGAATCGCCAATAAATATTGAGTGCCAAGTATTGGAGGTAAAAGAGCTTGGCACGCACGATATGTTTTTGGCAGAGGTGGTTGCCGTTCATGCCGACGATAAATATATTGATGACAAAACCGGAGCATTCGACCTGTCAAAGGCAAACCCGCTTGTATATGCACATGGGCATTACTATAATCTGGGTAAACCTGTCGGCAAATTTGGCTGGAGTGTCGAAAAAAAGAAGACAAAACTCAAACGGAAAAAGAGTAAAAGAAAATAAACCACCATAAA
>CAYQPP010000374.1:0-2881 GCA_964419235.1 uncultured Bacteroidales bacterium | reverse complement strand
CCGAGTTGCTACTAACACATTAAATTTAAAAAATGCAATTCGAAAAAGGCTATATATACCATATTTACAACCAAGGCAACAACAGGCAAAAGGTTTTTTTTAACCGAGAAAACTATCTTTACTTTTTGCATAAAACAAAAAAGCATATAACGCCTTATGCCGATATTTTGGCTTGGTGCTTAATGCCTAACCATTTTCATTTAATGGTTTTGGTAAATGAGGTGGATTTGCCTGTTATCAGTCTCGGTGTGTCTTTAAGACACGCTGAGACTATCCATAGCAACAAAACACAAACATTTAACCACTCAATTGGCATTATGCTAATGAGTTATACAAAAGCAATAAACAAACGACAAAAAAGGAGCGGGAAACTTTTTCGTGAACAGACAAAAGCCGAGTGTATAAACTGCCCAAAAGGTATTGCACCCTCGTTTTATAACACAAAAACAGGTACGCAGATAAATATTAGCAATCCTGAGCGAGAGTATCCGCAGGTATGTTTTAACTATATACACCAAAACCCCGTAAAGGCAAAATTGGTAAAAAACACCGCCGATTGGGAATTTTCGTCGGCAATTGACTATGCAGGTTTAAGAGATGGTAAACTGATAAACAAAACGGTTGCAAAAGAGTATATTTTATTTTAAAATATTTTTTAATCAAAAAATTCCTCGAGGCTTTGCCTCGGGGTTCCATATATTCTCCCCTAATTTTTAGGGGAGATATCAACCAGCAATTGCTGGTTGATAGAGGGGTAAAATAATGAAAATTAGATTTTCAGCTTTTGGGCTGAAATAAAGTTGGCGTAATATCCCGTGGTAGAGCCAAGGGGATAGTCAACTTTAAGAATATTTTATTCTATATAGTCAAGTTTTCGCTTTAAGCAAAACTTCGATTATCGTAGAAAAAACCTAAAACTATGATAAAACGGACTCTCTATTTTGGAAACAATGCCTATCTGCACACAAAAGACGGGCAGCTTGTTGTCGATTTTGCCGATAAAGATAAATTACAGGCAAAAGTACCCATTGAAGATATTGGCATTGTAATACTCGACGCATTCCAATTAACCATATCGCAAACGCTAATAACAAGGCTTTTGCATAACAATACAGCATTAATTACGTGCGACGAGCGGCATATGCCACAAGGTTTAATGCTAAACCTCGACGGAAACACAATTCAGCAAGAGCGCTTTAATTATCAGGTAAAAGCTAGTTTGCCATTAAAAAAACAGCTTTGGCAACAAACCATAAAGGCAAAAATTGAGAATCAACGGGCATTGCTGCTTAAAATTGAAGAATCGAATGATTCGTTTCAAGCAAAACCTTCAATGTTAAAAAAATTAGAGAATATGCAATACTGGGCAAACTCGGTTCGCTCGGGCGACCCCGATAATTACGAGGCAAGGGCTGCCGCGTTTTATTGGAAAACCATATTTGCCGATATTATTAACGAATTTAAACGCGGGCGTTTTGAAATTGAGCCAAACAACCTGCTAAATTACGGCTATGCCATTTTAAGGGGTACTGCGGCACGCTCATTGGTGGCATCGGGGTTAATGCCCACGTTGGGTATTCACCACCACAATAAATATAATGCCTACGCATTGGCTGATGATATTATGGAGCCTTACCGCCCTTATGTTGATAATGTTGTGCGCAATTTGGTTGAAAAATATTATTCGCCCCAATGGGTAGAAAATGGTTTTGATTTAAACCCACAAATTAAAAAGGAGCTACTACAAATACCGGCAATGGATGTTATAATAGCCGGCGAAAAAAGCCCGCTTATGATAGCTATGCAACGAACAACCGCAAGCCTGTATTATTGTTTTGCAGGCGATAGCCGTAAAATTCTTTACCCTGTTATTTAATTTATTGAAGGCTTTACTTTAAATGAAGCCCTCAATAACTGATTTATGAAATGAACAATTTATCAAGGTTAAACCAATATAGGGTTATGTGGGTATTAGTGTTTTTTGATTTGCCAACCGATACCAAAAAAGACCGCAAGGCTGCTTCGCTTTTTAGAAAGCGTTTAATACAAGACGGTTTTTCTATGTTTCAATTCTCGATATATATGAGGCATTGTGCCAGCCGCGAAAATGCGCAAGTACATATAAGGCGTGTAAAATCGTTTTTGCCTCCACACGGCCACGTAGGCATTTTAAATATCACCGACAAACAATTTGGGATGATAGAGTTGTTTTATGGAAAAAAAGAGGCTGACAAACCCGATATGCCACAACAGTTGGAGCTGTTTTAAAATAAAAAAAGATGCCGTAATATTGTTTTACGGCATCAAATAACACAGTTTTTTTATTTGTAATTTAAACACTATTTAATTGTGAATCAAAATATTGAACTCAGGTGTACTGTGTTCAATATTTCAAAGATACAAACTGAAAGCAATTCACAACACACACCTACTTCAAGTAGATTTTAGTGGTACTGTGTTCAATATTTCAAAGATACAAACTGAAAGCAATTCACAACTAATTTAAGCTATGGAATATAAAAAGCTCAACTGTGTTCAATATTTCAAAGATACAAACTGAAAGCAATTCACAACTTATTTCTTTAAAAGATTTTTGATCAAATAACTGTGTTCAATATTTCAAAGATACAAACTGAAAGCAATTCACAACACTATAACCACATATCAAAAAAGAAACGCTACTGTGTTCAATATTTCAAAGATACAAACTGAAAGCAATTCACAACCATTCAGCACCATCAGCCATAAAATTTAAAACTGTGTTCAATATTTCAAAGATACAAACTGAAAGCAATTCACAACTTAGTTGGGTCTGTCGAAGCTCGAAACTGGACTGTGTTCAATATTTCAAAGATACAAACTGAAAGCAATTCACAACACG
>CAYQPP010000373.1:0-2892 GCA_964419235.1 uncultured Bacteroidales bacterium | reverse complement strand
GTTGGGATTTCAGACAAAATTTTCTTTCCCAAACAACACTTGACGATGGCAGTGGTCTGTTTAAAGGAGGTTCGGTTTTGGTTGGATTATTTTCGTCAAATACTATTGAGGTGGCATCGGCGTTACTCATTATTCGCCAATCGGTTTTTAAATTGCCGCTTTTATTGTAATCCTTTACCATCATTAATGCAAATAGGCCCATCGGAATGTCAATGTCAACATCTAAAAAGTGGTTTTTTATAAGCGGTAAATTCATGTCGATATCGCCTTTAAAGTGCCGCCAATGGGGGCCATGATCCGAAAGTAGTACTATTTTTGTATTGTTATAAACTCCATTTTTCTTCATCCATTTTATCCATTCGGCAAGGGTTTCTATAACCCATTTGTTATTTTCAAAAGGGGTAACATCAGGGTGAAATTTTCCTTTATTGTCAATAATGTCCCATGGGTGGTGCGATGCCATTGAGTGGATATAAATAAAGCTTGGTTTATCGGCTTTTGTTGTTGAGATAAATGGCAGAAGCCTTAAAAAATTATAGGGTTTTGCCGATGTTGTGTTTTCATTTGTTTCAATATTACCGTGCATCCACTTGCCTTTGTTATATATAGCGGGTTTTAAAAACAGGGGTGCGCAGTAAAATGCTGCATTGCCCCATAAAATAGAGTATCCAATCTCTTTTGGAACGCCAATATTTAATTTTTTGTTCCATTTGTTCCAGTCGTCATGCCATTTTGGTAGGTATGTGTCAAATTTATTCTTGTCAATTTTAGAGTAAATCATTCGGGTTGAGGTGTAGTTATACCCTTTTGATTTTACCTTTTTGTAAAGGTTTTCTGTAATTGAGGTAATTTTTTCTTGTAAAGTATGCTTATTGTCTTTGTTTAATTTATCGATAGTGTAGTTATACCCGCCCAAAATAGAGCCAACCGAAGAGCATGTTATTGATGATATTGATAGCGTATTAGGATACCAAGTAAACCCTTCAAATGTGTTTTTTAGTTGGGGATCGTCTTTTAATATTTCGTTAATGTACCATCCGTGAAACATGTCAGATAGTATAAACACCACATTTTCTTTGTCTTTTGAAAATGATATAGCATTTGGTATATCGGCTGATATAACAGGCTTTTTAAAGAATTCACCTGTTTTTATCGATTCAAACAGGCTTTGCGATATAAGTATTGTATTTAAAATAATAAAAGAGATTGTAAGCTGTTTAAAATACCTTCTTTTAATAACCCATTGTATAAATGTTACTACGCCCAATATCAGAATTACCTCAAAAACATATTTTGTTAAAGGTTGCGAAAGGTTATCCTGATTAGCAAATTTGGTCTCTTGAAGCGAGCCAACCTTAATAGGCATAATGGTGTTGTGTATAAAACTTACAATAGCCAATGTTACTATAAATATTAACCAAAGGTGTTTATATTTTTTATGTATTGAAATATATATAGCGCACAACACCAAAAATGATACTGCAAAAAGCAAAAAGTTATGCGATAAAATATCTATGGCAGGAAAATCAAAATTTGCAGGATAAGTTGAGTAAACACTTAGCGGATTCCATAAGAATATAAAGCCTATAACATAAAAAACCGTTAAAACATAAATATGCCAGTTGGGTTTGGTTTGTGAAGCTAATTTTATACCCGACTGTTTATAAAAATATGGGAGGGTAATAAGAGAGAAAAGGATACCGAAAAAGGTAATGTTATTTAGGTTGCTGTCGGTTATTATCCAGTTTAAATTTAAAAATGTATAATCAACAGGTTTGCCATTTGTTAGTACTATTAGGCTTAGTATTTGAAAAGCCAGTATTATGGTTAAAGCAAATATTGGTAGGTAGGTTAGTTTGGTATTTGATGTTTTTATATGGCGGATAAAATATATAAAACCGATAATTTGTGCCGGAATTAAAACTATTAGCGATAATATGCTAAGTTGTTGGTTTATGCCCGAAAAATAATACTTTGCCGATAAATGAAAATATACTGCGCTAAATAAAAGGGAGAAAAACACCCAAGGTTTTATTTTAAATTTGGAAGCACGTGTTTTATAGCTATTAAATAAAAATAGTATTATAGCAATTATGCTTGTTAGCACAACGCTAATAATTATTGCGCTTGCCAAGCGAATTGCAAAAGTGTTAAAACTGTTAAGTATAGCCCAATTAACTTGCGAAACAATTGATACGACAACAAAAATGCCTAAGGTTTTCAATAAACTATTAATGTTGTTTTTTATAAATATGGTTAGTTGCTTATATGTTAGTTTAGGGTTATTATTAATTGATAGCACAATGTTGCCTATGCCTATGATAATAATCCAACTGCCAATAAGCGATAAGGAGAGCCTGATAATAAAATCGTCAAAATAGAACATTAAGGCCCAATTAACCTGAGAAATTATTGCTGAAAATAATAGTATTATATATGCTATTATGTATTTACGCCCTAATAGCTTTATGTTTAGAATTAATTTGCCTGTGTTAAATGCAATTTGGCCTTTGTATGCCATAACCACAAAGCCTAATAATATTGTAATAACGGCACTTCTTGTTACTGATGTTGTTATTATTAAAACAATATCATCAAAATTAAATTGTATTGCCCAGTTAATTTGAGATAATACAGATACAATTACAAGGATAATAAATGCAGGTTTAAATACAGGCCAAAGTTGATTGAAATTATATTTAAACCCTTTGTTTTTATCTATTGGCGCGGTTTTATGCAGTATGGTTAAAATAGCAATGGCAATAGTAATAAGCAAGCTGAATAAGAGTGCCAAAGCTAACCTTAATTTAATATCGTTAAAGCTGTTATGCTGAAATGCCCAATTTAATTGGCTTATAACTGCCAAAACTGTTATTGTTATAAATGTGGTTT
>CAYQPP010000372.1:0-2902 GCA_964419235.1 uncultured Bacteroidales bacterium | reverse complement strand
GACAACCTGTGCGGTGCGGCACAAAACTGGAGTGCAAGCGTTGACACAAATGGCGGCACTCCGGGCACACAGAATTCGGTTTATGCGCACAATATTGATATAATATCGCCTAAAGTAATATATTTTAAGGTGGCGGGCTATAACAGCATTGTAATGGAATTTTCCGAAGCCCTTGATTATGTATCGGCAAAAAACACTAATAATTACAGTTTTGGCAGCTCGCAGCAGGGTGTCGATTCTATTGTGTTTTTTAATGCCGACCAAACTGCGATAGAGTTGTTTATTGATAGCCCTTTTCAGTATGAGGTATCATATATTCTTAATATTCAAAACGTTACCGATTTATGCGGAAATACTGTTGCCGATACTCTTTTTCAATTTGAATTCAATTATATTGATGTAAATGATATTGTTATTACAGAAATAATGGTTGACCCTTTGCCCATTGTGGGTTTGCCCGAATTTGAATATATTGAGCTGTATAACCGGAGTGAAAAAAGTATTGACATTGAGGGGTGGCAGCTGGCTGTAAACGGTTCAAAAAAAGTTTTACCGCGCTTTACTGTTTTGGCTGAGTCGTATTTGGTAATACTCTCAAATACGGCTTTTAATGAGTTTGAATTTATCGAAAACAAAATTGCCTTGAACGGATTTATGTCGTTGCCCAACCAAGCGGCAACCATACAATTGCTCGATACCGCAGGGATAGAGATAAACAGGATACAGTATAATAGCAGCTGGTATCACGACAGTGAAAAGGATAACGGCGGTTGGTCGCTTGAAATAATTGACCCCGACAATCAGTGCGGGGGCATTAACAATTGGTTGGCATCAAACAGTATTTTGGGGGGGACACCGGGCAGTTTAAACTCGGTAAACGCAAATAATATTGACGATGTGTTGCCGAGTGTGGTTGGCGCATTTCCTATTGTTGGCGGCGAATTTGACAATGCGCTTGTAGTGCGGTTTTCTGAAATTATAGATGCGGCAACTGTTTTGCCGGTAAATTTTACTATTGGCGAATTTGGGCATCCCCGTAAGGTTTATGTCGATTCTTTAACCTTGTTATATGCTGTTATTGAATTTAGTGGCAGTTTTGAGCAAAAAACGCACTATAACCTGTCTGTTAAAGGGGTTGGCGATTATTGCAACAACATACTTGCCGACACTGTGCTGGGATTTGATTATTACGAGTCGCAACTTTACGATATTGTTATAAACGAGGTTATGGCAAACCCGGTTCCATCGGCAGGTTTGCTCGAGGTTGAATATATTGAGGTTTACAACCGTACCCTTTTTGATATTAGTGCCTACAAGTGGGGGATACAGGTTGGCAGTTCAATTCGCAAACTGCCATATATAAATATTCCTGCCCAAAGCTATTTGGTTTTATGCAATACCGATGATGTGGAGCTTTTTAATGCTGAAATTAGGGCGATAGGGGTTGAAAGCCTGCCAAGCTTGCCATTGAGCAGTACTGTTACCTTAATAAATTCAAACAACGAGCTGATATGCCAAACAAAATACAATTCGTTATGGTTTATTGATGATTTTAAAGCCGGTGGCGGGTATAGCCTTGAGCGCATTGATTTTAACAATCCCGACGAAACCGCAAAAAATTGGAAAGGGGCGGATAGCGAAGATGGGGGCACCCCGGGTTTTGCAAATTCGGTTTACAAAAACAACCCCGACGAAACGCCACCCGATTTATTGAGGGCTTTTCCGGCAAACGATACATTGATAGGGTTGCAGTTTAGCAAACCTATAAATTATAGCGCCATTACGGTTGGCATGTTTGATATTGAGGGGGAGGAGGGTTTGATAAATTCGTTTAAAACAGAGGATAACAGGTTTTCGATAATATATTTATTGTTGAACGGCAGTTTGGAGACAGGCGTTGAATATACCATAAATGTAAGTGATGAGGTTACCGATATTTCGGGCAATTATATTTTAAAAAGAAGCACAAAATTTATTGTCCCGACAAAGGCATCGCCAAACGATATTGTGATTAATGAGCTGCTGTTTAATCCGCTCGACGGGGGTGTTGATTTTGTTGAGCTTTATAACAGGTCGGCGTTTACGGTAAACCTAAAGCAGTTTTACATTGCCACGTTTGACGATGCGGGGAGTATTAAAAACCCCAAGCGCATAACCTTTGACGGGGCTCTGCTTTTTCCTGCCGAATATGTTGCAATATCAGAAAACGGCGAGGTTATAAAGCAGCAGTACAGGGTTGAAAACGATTTTGCGTTTTACGATACCGAAAAACTGCCTGCTTTTCCGAATAGCGGAGGGTCGGTGGTAATTTTGGATACAAGCGGTGTTGTTATCGACTATTTATACTATACCGAAAGTATGCATTTTGGATTGCTCAATAATACAAAAGGCGTAAGCTTAGAGCGTATTAATTTTAACCGCCCGTCGCAAGAGCGGTATAACTGGCATTCGGCAGCCGAGCAGGCAGGCTGGGCAACCCCCGGCTATAAAAACTCGATGTATAACGAATTGGGCAATACCGATAGGTTGATAACAATTGAGCCCGAAGCCTTTTCGCCCGACAACGACGGATATAACGATGTTTTATACATACATTACAGTTTTGATGCACCCGGTTACGTGGCCAACGTTACCGTTTTCGACTCAAAAGGGCGCACGGTAATCAAGGTTATTGAAAACGAGCTTATGGGTATTGAAGGCACTTTGAGTTGGGACGGCTTAAACTATAACGGGCAAAGAGTGCCTATAGGACTTTATATTATTAATTTTGAAATATTTGACATTGACGGGAATGTTAAAAGATACCGTAGGGTTTGTGCAGTAAACGCACGGTTTGATTAGCCTGCAAAATTCAGGTTGAATTGTAAGTTTGGCTGCTGTGTTCTTTATTTTTGTTTGTTTT
>CAYQPP010000371.1:0-2938 GCA_964419235.1 uncultured Bacteroidales bacterium | reverse complement strand
GGTAATAATTTACAAAAATAGTACTTAATTTTTAATAAACCGTGCCGTATAAGTAACCCCACTTTTGTCGATGCATGAAATAACATAAATGCCATCAATAATATTATTGACGTTAATTATTGGCATAATAGCATTTGGTTGGCTTGTGAAAACCTGTTGCCCAAAAACATTAATAATAGATATTTGAACAAACCTTTTTGCATTATCGATATATAGCACATTATTAACAGGATTGGGATATACCTTTACCCCACCCTTTATTATTGTGTTTTTAAACTCGCCAATAAATGGGCTAAGCTCGGGTTTATTAAACCGTTTTGTGGTGTAAAGCCTGTACTCGCCGGGCGCCAAAACAATTTCGGCTTGGGTGTCTGAAATATCTATGGCTTCGCCACTATAATACTCATACCATGTGCCCGCATTTTGAAAGTGTGGGTTAATTGCATCCTCAACAACCCCAAAGTTGCCAATAATTACCACATCCATATCGGAATGGTTCAGGTGTATTGATTTCATTGCCCCATGAAGCGACAACGAGTAGTCGGTAGATTCAAAAGCGGGCTGTTCGGTTTTTAGCTTGCTCAAATAGCCTATTATTTCGTAAATACGCCTGCGCGAACCCAATTCGGCATAATCCCAACGGATGGGCTTTTCGCCTACTCGCCCATTGTATTCAATAGAGTAATCGTAACCCAGCTCGCCAAACTGCCAAATCATTTTTGGCCCCGGTATGGGTATAAAAAAATTGACTGCCAACTCAATGCGGCTAAGGGCTGTATAGTGCTCTTTAATACTGTAATCGCTATTTGAGTTACCCCATTTTTTGTTTTTATACATAAGGCGCTCCTCGTCGTGGCTCTCCATATAGCCTACAACATGCGGGTTGTTCCACCCCCGCTTTTTATACGATATCCACGAAAAGTCTGATTTTCCATCTTCATTCCAGCCCATGGTAGCCTCGTTGTAATTATAGTTCATATTTCCCCACAGCAGTATTCCATAATCTGCCAGCTCGCGCTCTTCGTCGTTTTCCGACAGGTGTTCAAAAATAACATACGCATTGCTGTTGCGCTGCCAAATTTCATCGGCCATACGTTTTAACAGCCTAACCCTATCGGCATCGTATATGCTGCCCCAAGGGTCCGATGCATCTTTAATATTATTGCCAAACCCTTTGGTAAAATCAAAACGAAAACCGTCAACCTTATATTGGCTCATCCAGTATGAGTTAATGCTGTCAACCAAAGCCTGTGTTAAAGCACTTTCGTGATTAAAGTCGTAACCCCAATGAGCATTGGGATTAGTAAAATTGTGTTCAACATTATACCAAGGGTTGTTTTCGGCAGGCTTGCCGTTTTCAAAATACATGCGCACAAACGGGCTCTGCCCAAATGAGTGGTTTAAAACCAAGTCGATAACAACGGCTATGCCGCGCTTATGGCACTCATCAACTAATTTTTTCAGCTCGTTTTTTGGACCATAATATTTATCGGGTGCAAAATAAAACGAAGGGTTATACCCCCAGCTTGAATTGCCTTCAAACTCATTTATTGGCATTAGCTCCAATACGTTAACCCCAAGGTTTTTAAGATAATCGAGCGTGTCGGCAATGGTTTTGTATGCGTGCGTTTCAACAAAATCGCGTATAAGCATCTCATAAATTACCATATCGGTAACCTTTGGCGGTATAAAATCGGTTACCTGCCAGCTATAATTTTGTTGTGCGGTTTGAAAAACCGATACCGGTTCGGTGGTTTTACCTTCGGGGTATGCAATCAAATCAGGATAAGTGTCATCACTAATATATTTATCGTTCCAAGGGTCGAGAATTTTGTCGGCATACGGGTCGGCAACAACAATTTCGCCGTCGATAAAATACTGGTAACAATACTCAACCATTGGTTCAAGGTTTTCAATTGTAAGCCAAAAATGTGTGCCGTCGGCGGTTTTATTCATCATCCAAGTTGTTGCCTTTGTGTGCTTATTTACAGACTTTTGTGTTTTACTGTTTTCAATGTTTGAGATATCCCAGTCGTTAAAATCGCCAATTAAATATACATACTCCTTTTCGGGCGCATTAAGCACCAAAGTAACCGTGCTGTCGTTAATATAATTTATCCCGTTTTTTGCACCGGCAGGCAACTCTTCAATTACAACATCCTCTTTTACAAAATAATAGACAGAATCAAAAACACTTTCGGTATCATTTTTTGCCTCGGCCTTAATCCAATGTTTACCATCGGAGTTTACACTCCAAGTTTGCGAAATTGTATTTGCACCGGTAGCCTGAATCCTTGTACCGTCGATATAAAGAATCAAGCTGTCGGCTAAATTTGATGCGGCTTCGACACCAATCTGTTCGTTCATTTGAACTATCAAATTATTTTCGGGGTTAATAATTGTTACCGACAGCGACTCTTCGTACACATCGGCATAAATATCGCCTCCTTCGGCTGTTTTCCCCTCTTTTGAGCTGTCGCTGCTTCGAAACACAAACGCCATTTGCAGTATATTTTCGCCATCGGGCACACCGTAATACTCTTTTATTGACGGAGTAACCAAAAATGTGTATAAGTTATCGTCAACCCTTGTGAGCTTTGTTTCGGGTGTGTTTACGCCCCAATCGGTTTTAACATATTTCCAGTCGCTGCCACCACTACTATTATTGGTAATTACCCCCGTGTGTGCATAAACGTCGCCTGTGTAATCCATAAGCCCCTTATTGCCTTCGGCTGCGTTAAAAGTAATTGTAACGGCACTATTTGCCGACGGAAAAGTTGGGTTTGTGGTAATTAACTGGGCATTTAATTGCAACGACACAATCACAAATGCAATAAGCGTTAAATTCTTCATCAATTTAAAGGTTTGAGGTTAAAATGATAACACCAAATACAAAAAAAGGTTCCGTTTTGGAACCTTTTTTATGTATAGTTTATAA
>CAYQPP010000370.1:0-2997 GCA_964419235.1 uncultured Bacteroidales bacterium | reverse complement strand
ATTAATAATTAATAGTACTCATCTAATAATTTAATTACTTTTGCACCAAAATTTAATGCTTATTTAGTGATGGCAAAAATCGAAAAAAACAGTATCAAGTTAAATACTATTGAAGAAGCAATTGAAGATATCCGTAGCGGAAAACTTTTAATTGTTGTTGATGATGAGCGCCGCGAAAACGAAGGCGATTTTGTGGCGGCAGCCGAGTTAATGACACCGGAAATGGTTAACTTTATGGCAACCCACGGACGCGGGTTAATTTGTGCACCATTAACCGAAGAGCGCTGCAATGAGCTTGATTTGGAATTGATGGTAGGTAAAAATACATCATTACATTCTACTCCATTTACTGTTTCGGTTGATTTAAACGGTCATGGATGCACAACGGGCATCTCTGCACACGATAGGGCAAAAACAATAAAAGCCCTTGTTGACAAAAATACCAAACCCGACGATTTAGGTCGTCCGGGGCATATATTTCCCCTTAAAGCAAAAAAGGACGGAGTTATCCAACGCTCGGGACATACCGAGGCTGTTGTTGACCTTGCTCGAATGGCAGGACTGACACCTGCAGGCGTATTGGTTGAAATAATGAATGAAGATGGTTCAATGGCTCGCCTTCCCGAATTAATGAAAATATCAAAAAAATTCGACCTGAAAATTATCTCAATCGAAGATTTGATATCATACAGGTTAAAAAACGAAAGTTTGATTATTAAAGGCGATAAAGTAAAACTGCCTACTGAATATGGTAATTTCGAGCTTGTTCCGTTTATCGACAAAACAGCTAACTTGGAGCATGTTGCACTTATTAAAGGGACTTGGGAGCCCGATGAGGCTATTTTAACAAGGGTTCATTCATCATGTGTTACCGGCGATATTTTTGGCTCGCTGCGTTGCGATTGTGGCCCCCAACTGCACAAGGCAATGGAAATGATTGATAAAGAGGGAAAAGGCGTAATTGTGTATATGAACCAAGAGGGCAGGGGTATAGGCTTGTTCAACAAAATAAAAGCATACAAACTGCAAGAGCAGGGTATGGATACCGTTGAAGCAAACATTGCATTGGGCTTTAACGAAGATGAACGCAACTATGGCGTTGGTGCACAGATATTAAAAGAGCTTGGTATTAAAAAAATGCGCTTGCTAACAAACAATCCGGTTAAACGGATTGGCTTAGAGGGTTTTGGTATTGAGATTATTGAAAATGTTAATCTCGAAGTACCTGTAAACCCGCATAACCAATTTTACATGAGTACTAAGCGCGATAAAATGGGGCATTTCCTTCATTTATTGCCAGAAACAAAAAAATAAATTTATAAAACAAAAAATTATATGCAGATATACATTTTTTGTTTTATCGCAATTGTCATGATGTATTTGATTATCAACACAATATCATTTCCGTTGCTTTATTCTAATATCTATAATTAAATAATATATAATTATTTAAAGGTTTTGTGATATGTAATTTGGAAAAATTATGCTATTTTAAGGGCACTATAATTTTTATTAATAAACACTACCGTAAACTACTAAATTTTGTTGCAATGAGACTAAAGCTGAAAATTCAACACAAAATACAAATTTTTATTATAGCCGCATCAATAATAATATATGTAATAGCTGTTGGCTATATTACATTAAATGCCCGCAAAATGGCTTTTGAAGATGCTACCCATGCAACAAACAGTTATACGTTAAATGCGGCAACCAGTATTAAAGACAAGCTTGATTCCGATATGTCGATAGTTATATCATTGGCTGATGCATTCCAAATTTTTGATGAGTTTGATAAAGATGAGTGGCAGGTGCTTGTTAATAAAATGAATATGAATGTTTATAAAAACACCCCACACATTTATGGCTTATGGGATAGTTGGGAGTTAAGCGCAATTGACAGCACTTATACAAAAAAATATGGGAGGATTACAAATATACTGTCAAGGGTAAAAGGGAGTATTAGGAGTGATTCAGATCTCCGCAGTTTAGATGGAGACTCGGAACTGTATGCTGAAATAAAATCAATGCTGATACCGTCAATTACCGAACCATATTTTGATGTTATGTTTTTTGAAAGCAAGCAATCGATTTTAATGATAAGTTTGAGTGCTCCAATAGTCAAGAATAGTAGCTTTAAAGCTGCGGTAGGAATAGATATTACATTAGATAGGATTCAGAAAATTGTTGATAAAATTCATCCGTTTGAGGGGAGTTATGCTTTTATGATCTCTAATAAAGGCATAATTTCAGGACACCCAAGCTCCGATTTATTGAATGTGCAGATAACAGATGTATTCCCTGGCGATGTTAGTAAATTTAATATTGCTGAAAAAATAAAAAAAGGGAAAACATTTAATTATATCACAACCGACGAAAATGGCGAAGAGGTATATTTTTCGTATGCTCCTATTTTAGTCAATGGAACTAATACACCTTGGTCGGTAGCAATATCTGTACCTGTAAAAAGCATGATGTTTAAAGCGTCGCGAAACTTTAGGGTGTCAGTTTTTGTAGGTTTGCTAGGTATTGTATTTTTGGTGTTAATAATTTATTTTATAGGCAAGAATATCGCCAAGCCTATAATTAAGATAACACAACTTTTAAAGCAGCTTTCGGTAGGCAATATCGACAAAACCATGAAAATGGAAATGAAATCGGGTGATGAATTTGAGGATATGACCGATTCGGCAAACATGCTTATTGACGGGCTTGGGCGCACCACCGAATTTGCAAAAACCATAGGACGAGGTAATTTGCAAGCTGAGTATCAAAAACTTGGTAATAATGATATACTTGGTAATTCATTGCTTGAGATGAGGCAAAGCTTGATATTGGCTGAGGAGGAGGAGAAAAAACGTAAGGTTGAGGAAGATAAACAGAATTGGGCCACACAGGGCATGGCAAAGTTTGGCGAGATATTAAGGCAGCATAACCAAGATATTAAAGAGTTGTCATTCAATATAATGAGCAACCTTGTTGATTATGTTAATGCAA
>CAYQPP010000369.1:1166-2998 GCA_964419235.1 uncultured Bacteroidales bacterium | reverse complement strand
AAAAATGATATAACACGAGTATATGACGAATTATTAGTTGAATTTTGTAAGGTTATGTATTGAAATGTTACATAATCGCACCCTGCAAATTCAATTACATAATTTATACTGGACGATGTTGTACCATCAAACTCAATACGCACATCATCAGGGTCATTAATCTCCGACTGAAATGTTATAGTATTGTTTTCATCAGTATTTGCAATCTCTGCAATACTAACCTGTTCGTTGTAAACGCCATCGCGAATATTGAATATTATATGCCCATCGCCTGCTATACCATAATTCACCATAGTGTCAACAGCTGCCTTTACGGTTAAATAATCAGGTGTGGTTCCACCAATTGTATAAGTACCTGCAACAATTTGAGCATTAATTTTACCTATAAATACAATAGATAACACAGCTAATGCAACTGCTTTTAAAAAAGGTAGTTGTTTTTTCATAATATTAAAGGATTTTAAGTTCTTTTTTTTATGAATCAGATTTCTATATTGTATTGAACAAATGCATTAATATGGGTTTGATGTATAAAAATACTAAAAACATATAATACAAGTCAAATTTATTTTTTTGTAGATTACTGAAACATAATATCTTGTGTTAACATAATTTATCAAAACACTTAATAGGAATAGGATTGCATAAAACCTTTTAATATATTAGCTGCAATTAAAAAATAAAAACACAGTTATGCGCTTAAGTATTATTATTGCCACCCTTTTTGTAAACTTAATTTGTACCGCTCAGGTTACTGATAGCTCAACAACCCTGTCGTTGCTGTTTATGGGCGACATTATGGGGCACGACACCCAAATAAACAGCGCAAAACAAACTGACGGAAATTACGACTATACCGAGGTTTTCAAATATTTAACTGATGAGATTAGCGATGCAGATGTTGCTATTGCCAATTTAGAGGTAACCCTTGCGGGGCCTCCATTTAAAGGTTATCCTCAATTCAGTTCGCCCGATGCACTCGCAATTGCCGCAAAAAACGCCGGCATTGATGTATTTGGCATGGCAAACAACCACTGCTTAGACCGCAGGAAACAAGGTGCATTAAGAACAATTGAAGTGCTTGATTCATTAAAAATACCACATACGGGCACTTTTAAAAACCAAACCGACAAAAAGCAAAACACACCACTTATAATTGAAAAAAACGGATTTAAATTAGCGTTAATAAACTACACATACGGAACAAACGGAATACCTGTCCCCCAACCCATGATTATTAACCTAATAAATAGAGATGACCTTGCGGCTGATATTGAGCAAGCAAAATTGCAAAATCCCGATAAAATAATACTTTTTATACATTGGGGAACCGAATACCAACATGAACCAAACACACAACAAACCGATTTAGCAGAGTTCTGCTTTAACCAAGGTGTTGATATTATTATTGGCAGCCACCCTCACGTTATCCAAAAAAGCGAATGGATACAAGATTCGGCAAAAAACGAAAGATTTATTACATACTCACTCGGTAATTTCGTATCAAACCAGCGCAAACGATATACCGACGGCGGACAGATGGTAAAACTAGTTCTTGAAAAAAAAGATGGCAATACAACCATTATCGAGAGTGGATTTTTTCTGACTTGGGTATATACACCAATATTAAGCGGCAAAAGGCATTTCCATATATTGCCGTGTGCAAAATACGAGCTTAACTCAAGCTTTTTTATATCGCCCGAGCATTTTGAAAAAATGAAGCTTTTTATCTCCGATTCAAGAAACCTGTTGAATACCAACAACAATAATGTTAGGGAATACATTTACTATAAAGGCGCATGGACAAATTAAGCATAAAAAGTAATTTAAAA
>CAYQPP010000369.1:0-1066 GCA_964419235.1 uncultured Bacteroidales bacterium | reverse complement strand
CCCTTAATTTTTTAGGATAATATCTTAAACTGTTGGTTTTATAACCTTTAACTCAAATAGTACAACTTTGGCAATTAAATAAATTTTGATAAATGCTAACATATGCCTAAATTGACCTTCCCAAATTAATTAAACTATGCGTCCATTTAACAAAAGCCTAAAAACAAAACTATTGATTCTTTCAATGGTATTTCCCCTATCATTCAGCTTTATCAACTTTTTTATGGGTTACTATTTTTACGGCACTACTATGGCAATTATTCTTGGTTTTTTAGGGATTATACTCGGAATTTTACTCGATTTAGTCTGTTATTACCGCAAACTTTTTACAATATTCCTTTATCAAACACCCATACCTTTAGTGCTTTTTTTATTGGTGTGGTGGATAAGCAATACATTTGTTAACGATTTGTTTGCCCTGTTTTTTGCAATAGGCGGACTGCTTATAGGGTTATGGCTTAACAGCGAATTGATAATGCCTTTTCAGTTTTATAGAATCAAAAAACGGATATTGGGGATAATATATTTCTTTTTTTCGATAGTACTGCTGGGGTTTTTTATGGGAATACCGGTTTTTAATCTTTTATTAGGCTTTTTAGCAGGCAACTACCTATCAATAAGAGTAATAAGCAATTATAAAATTGAACACGACATTAATAAAGATATTAAACAAGGTGCAGTATATACCAGCTTGGTTTTGTTTATAATAACCACTATTGCTTTATTAATTGCCTTATCGGACATGGAAAGCTCAATGCAGATGGCACATCAAATATTGAATATTCCGTTAAACGCATCATTTTTTATTTTTTTAATTGTAGCTGGCGGAATAATTATAATAATTATACAATACTACATAACCCTATTTACCGCAAAAACCATGTTGCAGCTTTGGAAACACCGCAGGTTTAGCCGATACATAAAACAATAACTATATTACCGATTGAATTATTACCCCCAAACTGTATCGCTTCCCTTTGGCAGTTTAAACGATAATATTTCTTGAAAAAGGAAAAGAAAAAAAACCGCCCAAAAGGAGGCTATCCAAAAGTTTTATGTTTTTGCA
>CAYQPP010000368.1:0-3062 GCA_964419235.1 uncultured Bacteroidales bacterium | reverse complement strand
CATATAGTTAAAGTATGAGATTAACACCCTGATTTATCAGGGTGAATAAGACAAATTCCCTTTGAAATAGCGTTCGCTTAAGCGAACGCTATTTCAAAGGGAAAAATATCTTACTTTTTAACACCCAATTAAAATTAGGTGTTAATCTCATAATTTCTATAAAACTATACTTCATATCATATTTATGTGGGCAATTCCAAAAATAGTAATCAGTTATCTACAAGTAACACCGCCCTCTGGGCGGTAATTACAACCGCCCAGAGGGCGGTGTTACTTGCGGTAAACTGACTTTGCAACGTTTATTGCAATCTTATTATTCACAATATCAAATATATAGACTGCTGATTAATAACAAATAATGTACACCCCTACTTTAAATAGTATTTTTAATAATATTATCAACAATTTTAATTTAAGCATATTTAGCTACATATCAACAATATACAGCTTTAGTACAATACAATACTACAATAGCAGCCATGTTAATTTAGCATAATTGTTATTTTGCCAATTTGGAATTAACCACTTTAAACATATATTTGTATTGCAATTAAATAAATATCTTATTATAGGGAATGATGGATCGTCTTAGAATCCAAAATAATAATATTGAAAAACTTGCAAATCTTGGTTATTGGGAATGGTGGTCAGAATCAAATCAGGCAACATTTTCATCGGGTTTTATCAATATATTTAGTTTTATCGATAAATCGGTAACACTCTCATCATTAATTGATTATATTAAAGAAAAATGCTTTAACAACGAATATTTTGAATTAATAAGATATTTACAAAGTCTGAAAAAAGGCAAATTCCCCAGTGTTAAAACATTTGCGATACCCATGGCCGACCAATCTGTAAAATATTTTGAGATAAATGCCTTTACAACACAACTCGATAATGTAGAATATATTGCAGGAACGGTTCAAGAGGTTACCGAAAGAATTAAATACAGTATTTTAAAGGAGAAAGAGCTTGTTTTTGAAAAGAAAATAGCAGAAATAGCCTCGCGGTTTGTAAATGACAACAATTTTAAAACGGCAATATCGACAACCCTGAACGATTTAGGCAGATTATGTAGTGCCGAACGTATTAGTTTACTCCGAATTGAAAATAACCTAATAAGTGAAGAGTCTGACTGGAAAAATACATCAATAAATGAAAAATGCATTGCTTTTGACAATATTCCAAAAAATGAGCTTAAATACTTAATTGATTTAATTAAGGAAAAAAAACTCATTTATTATCAAAACATTACAGAATTCCCTAAAATAATGTCTGCTATTAAAAACAGCTTAATAACCAATCAGGTTAACTCAATAATTGTTTCAGGAATTCAAAAAAACAAACAAACCATAGGAGCTTTGATTATTACCCAAAACAACAAAACAAGAAAATGGGATTTCTCAGATATCCATATGGTAAAAATGACCAGTATTATTTTAAGCAATGCAATAAAACAAAAAGTAATGCACAAATCGCTCAAAGAGAGCGAAAAAAGACTACAATTTGCATTATTGGCCGGTAAATTGGGCACATGGGAGATTGACTTAAAAACAAACACCAAATATTATGACGAACGTAATGCAAATATATATGGCTTTACAAGTAGTACATTAAACAAAACAAAAAACTGGTTTCAACAAAATATACATAAAGACTTTTATAACAACTATTTTGACACACTCGATGAATGCATTGAAGGACAAAAAAGCTATTTTGAGCTTGAGTATAAAATACGTTGCAAAGACGGTTCGTATAAATGGGTTAACGATAGGGGAATTGTAACAAAAATAAATAAAAATGGAATTCCAACTAAAATGGTTGGTATTGTTCAAGATGTATCGCAACGTAAAAATGCTGAAGAGGCATTAATCCTATCGAAAGAAAAAGCCGAAGAAAATGAAAAACTAAAAACTGCTTTTTTGGCAAACGTAAGCCACGAAATCAGAACCCCTATGAACGGCATTAGCGGATTTGCCGAACTGCTTTACAAAAACACCGTTTCGGAAGATAATAAAAATAAATATCTTGAAATAATATGGAAAAACAGCAACCGGCTGCTATCACTTATAAACAACATACTCGATATATCAAAACTTGAAACATGCCAACTAAACCTTTTTGAGAAGGAGTACTCGTTGCATGAAATATTTGATGACATACACCATAAACAAAAAGTAACCATTGAACAAAATAAACAAATTAAATTTAGCATTTCAAGCTCAATAGGACTTCAGCCAGGGTTTATAAAAACCGATGGAACACGCTTAAAACAAGTTTTATTAAATCTTATCGATAATGCGTTCAAATACACTAAAAAAGGTAATATTGATGTTAAATGCGATATAAACAAAGCCGGAAATCTGCAATTTTATGTTAAAGATACAGGGTCGGGCATACCAAAAGAATTTCATAACAAACTGTTTGACAGGTTTTCGCAAAGTGAACTTACCATAAAACAAAATATGGGTGGAATAGGTCTGGGACTACCTATATCAAAAGGCATTATTGAAAATATGGGAGGTAGCATTTGGGTAAAATCACTTAAAAGCATTGGCACCACATTTTATTTTACCTTACCATATAAACCCACAAAAATTTCTGTTAAAGAGCTACATGATTAACAAATATTTATAGTTGTTACTAATCAGTAAGCTATATTCCTGAATATTTTGATTAATGAAACGTTGCAGGTTGCTCAAAAACACATAGTGTGGTAATTACTGACTGAAGTTTCGCACTTTGAATTAAGATGCTAATTTATACGTATTTGATATATAGTTATCATTTTCATGAAATTAAAATTATCAGAACAACTTATTGTATTAATGGTAGTTAACTCAAATATTTTTATATATTCAATAAATCCAATACTAGTAAAATATCAGTAATTACTGATATAAATCTTTTATTCAATACAATATTTATGAGATTAACACCCAATTTTAATTGGGTGAACTGTAGAATACCAATCCACAACCCCTCTAAAACATTGTGTTCGCTGTAAGCGAACACAATGTTTTAGAGGGGCTATTTAATAAGGTTCAATACCCCCTGAT
>CAYQPP010000367.1:0-3101 GCA_964419235.1 uncultured Bacteroidales bacterium | reverse complement strand
GCCTCAACCTCAAATCTTCCACAAAATACTGCCCACTGATTGCACGAATTAACACTAATTAAAAAACAAACCGCAGAGAGCGCAGGGGGACGCAGAGAAAAACCTTAACCTTAACCTCAAATCTCAACCTCAAATCTCTATTCTTCCCCAAAAATACTGCCCACTGATTGCACGAATTAACACTAATTAAAAAACAAACCGCGGAGAGCGCTGGGGGACGCAGAGAAAAACCTCAACCTTAATCTTAACCTCAAACTCTTGCTCTTCCCTAAAAATAGCCCACGAATTGCGCTAATTAACGCAAATTAAAGAAAAACCGCAGAGAGCGCTGGGGGACGCAGAGAAAAACCTCAGCCTCAGCCTTAACCTCAACCTCAAATCTTCCACAAAAATACTGCCCACTGATTGCACGAATTAACACTAATTAAAAAACAAACCGCAGAGAACGCAGAGGACACAGAGAATTTTTGTTTTAGCCTTTATAAAACTTCGTTATTCATACCTAAGCACCTCCATCCCGAAAATTATTTTTGGGCTTTTTCATTCTTTTAAAAGCTATAAAATATATATCGGGATTTACGCATTAGTGTGATAATTTAGTAATTGCCACACTAACTACTATTCGTAGCGTAGTGCTTCTACCGGATTCCTACGTGCCGCTCTAAAGGTTTGCCAGCTTACGGTTAATAATGCTATTACCAATGCTATGCATCCTGCCAAAGCAAAAACCCACCAGCTTAACGGGGTTTTATATGCAAAGTTTTGTAGCCATTTATTAGTGGCAAAAAAGGCAATGGGTGTGGCTATTACAAAGGCCATAACAACCCATTTTACAAAATCGCGATTAAGCATCTGCATTATTTCCGATATTTTTGCGCCGTTTACCCTACGAATACCTATCTCTTTAACTTTAATTTTTAGGCTAAACGACACCATTGCAAACAACCCCATTGCCGAAAGCAGTATTGATATTATGGCAAATAGCATTAACACACGCATTTGATCATACTCTTTTTTATATACTTTTTGGTAACTGTCGGTTATAAACTCGTATTTAAAAGGTACTTTGGGGTTTAGCTGTTCCCATTCGGCTTTTAATGATGCAAGGGCTTTGCTTTTTTGATTTGGGTCAATGCGAAATAAAAAACAGAGGCAAAACATTTTTCGTGCTACAATGACCAAGGGCTTTTCTTTTACATAAATATTTGTGTAATGAAAATCGTCAACCACCCCTATTATCTCGCCCTCGGGAAACATTTCGCCCATAAAATCGAACTGAAACTTACGCCCAATGGCCTTTTCAGGACTCTCAATACCAAGGTGTCCCAAAGCCATTCTATTTAATATATATTTTGCATGAATAGGAGGCAGTTCTCCTTTTAAGTTTGGTGGCAGCTCAATATTACTACTCTTGTAACTCCAACGCTGAACTGCCTTTTGTTCCCACTTAAATGTTGTTGTTGTTCCCATATTTATTGTGCCGGCAATGGGCTTAATGCCAAAAAAAGAGAAAAAATTTGAGTCGATACTCAAAATATTGACAGTTTTATTGTTTTGTGATTTTTTGCCGTCTAAAATATACGGAAAATTATCGGTTACAATACCTGCAGGCTCTTCCATAGCTGCACTAACCTCAATAAATTCAGGATGCTTTAGTACATTTTCTTTTAGCGTTTCGTAGTTTTCAATAACATGGGTAGGATTATTGGGTATGACAATTAAATCGGATTTTGTTGCATCGGGATGCAATAAATTGATATAGTCAATTTGCTTATGCAAAAACAGTGTCAACACTATAATAATAATTGAAAGAGACATCTGCAATACAACAAACGCCTTATACGAACTTCGTTTTTGAGGTGAACATAAGCGCTGGTTTTGATTTATTTTTCGGTATAAAAAAGGCAGTGTCGCAAAAATGCCTGTTATTAACACAAAACCAAGCGTTACAACTGCTACCTCGGTTTTGGTTATTAGCATAATTGCATTAAAATTAAGCAAACCCGACAGGTAATAAACTATTGAAAAACCTAAAACAACAACCGATAATATTAAAACAGATGTCTCTTTTAAAAACTCTTTTGCCAATGCCATTTGTGTTGCACCGTTTACAATTTTTACCTTAAAGTTTTTTTGCTCAGTCAAATACTGCACATAATTTAAGTTGGCAAAATTAATAAGCGCAATAATTAGAATTATTAAAACGCCGCTAACCAACAGATATAACGATCGTACATTACCGTTTTGCTCAAGCTCGCGCGATTTATGGCTATGTAAATGTATGTCGGTAAGTGGTTGCAAATTGGCAATTGGTTTATATTTACCCTCGGAATAATTCTCGTCCCATTTTTGTTGTATTGAGTCTTGCAACTCATGATAATCCATACCGGTCGGCAATAAAAAATAGGTATATGTCCATGTATTTCTACTGTTTAACCACTCAAAACTGCAAAGGAAATCGGCCTTAAAATGTGAGTTTTTAGGGAAATCTTTGAAAACTCCATTTATTGTATAGTCTAAAGCTGTATATTGTTTTTGGTGGGTAATTGTAACTTTTTTGCCAATAACATCAAGTGAACCAAAATACCTCTTAGCCATACTTTGCGATATAGCAATCTGTTTTGGCTGGGTAAATATTTCAGTTTTATTGCCTATCAACAGTTCGTAATCGAACAAATTAAAAAATGTGCTGTCAACACCATATATTTTTTTTGAATAGAAAGAGTTTTCGCCTATTACAACTATTGCATTGCGAAACGACGATATACGGGCATAATCATTAATTTGAGGAAAGATGTTTTTTAAATATTCTGCAAATGAACCCGGTACTCTGGCATCAATCATTGAGCTTTTGCCTGTGTTCGAGTTTAAGGTTAAGCGGCAAATACGGTCGGCTTTTGTATTAAACCTATCGTAACTAAGCTCGTTGGCAACAAACGCATAAACCATTAACAAACTGGCTAATGCTATTGATAAACCCAATATATTTAAAAGAAACCATTTTTTGTTTTTCTTAATTCGTCGGAAGATGATGTTTATGTTCATTGCTTTTATTGTTTTATTGTTATTACTCTTTCCGAAAAAATATTGTCTGCGAATTG
>CAYQPP010000366.1:0-3136 GCA_964419235.1 uncultured Bacteroidales bacterium | reverse complement strand
ATATATCAAATACGTATAAATTAGCATCTTAATTCAAAGTGCGAAACTTCAGTAAATAACAAACCCAAAACATTCTTACAATTTTCACATAAGTTCATTTAAGTAGTGACCTTCCCGAACGCTATCAATTTTTATGAAATAAATTATTTTTGATGATATTTTTATTTTTTGAGACAAATTGATACCTGTGTATCAATGAGTTGAGAAAGGTGAAAATATCGCAAAAAAAACATTTCTAATTTTGTAGAGTTTTCGTGCAAGCCCTAAGTACAGGCAAACAAGCGGATAAGCATATTTCACAAAATATAAGATACTATTACTCAATACATTAAAAATATAGTAGAGGTAAAGTAGTAGTAACTTTTTTAAATTGAATAGTTTTTGTACCGGCTAATTAATTGCAAATAACTTTCAATAACTACAACTTTAAAATCGTAAAATACAATCACTTAATCACAGTTGCAACAACTAATAATATACTTAACAATGCAAGTAAAAGTTATTAATAAAATCGGATTGTACAATTCAAGTTTCTACAGTTTAAAAAACCAACTTATAATGGAATCAAGGCATAATAAAGAAGAAGGTGCAGAAAAGCATAATAATAACGAACCCTTTGAAGAGGATATAGAGAAGTTCACTAAAAAAAAGGAGATACAAAATAAAATACTAAATAAAATTATTGATAAACTTAACAAAAAAACAGATGCTATGAAAAAACTTAACTTATTTACAATTATTTTATTAGTTGCAGTAGTGTTTTCTACAAGTTTAAAAGCACAAAATAATAGCGCTCAGCTACAACAAAAATGCAATTCAAAAACCGACATTACAAAAATGTCAGGTGCTAAGGCAATGTGGGATATTCTTAATTATTTCGAAACAACATCATCGTCGCAAGGGGGTATTGCTACCGATGGAAAATTTATCTATACCTCATCGTTCAGCACCGAGATGTTTCGCAAGTTTAACATGGACGGCACTTTTGTTGAAGAGTTTACTATTCCCGATATTGAAAAAATCAACTGTCTAACCTATGATGGCACCAATTTTTACGGAGCAAACGGACCATTAGAAAAGGGGATAGTAAAACTTGACTTTGAAAACAAAAGTTTAATAAGCACCATTACAGTTAGTGCACCCAGCATAATAGGAATTGGGCATATCACATACGACCCTGCGCTCGATGATGGCAAAGGCGGCTTTTGGATTGGATACTGGCACGAGATGTGCGCCGTTGACGATGACGGTGATGAGATAATCGCAAATACCGTATCTACAATGCCCGGTATTGGCGGCACGGCTCTCGATAATGTTACCGACCCCGATAACCCTGCACTAATCTGCTTTCAACAGACTGGCGATTCCAACCTTGAATTAACAAAATTCAACATAAACACAAAAACATTCTCCGATGTACTGCATGTGGCAACCGATATACCCGGGCCATCGGGCGGTTCAAGCAATTCTGTAGCCTCGGGGCTTAATTCATATATTAATAACGACGGCAAATTAGTGCTGCTCGGATTAATTGACTGTTTTCCCGGCAACGAAATGGTTTTTCAGTACGAAGTGTCAAATGCTATTGCTTATACCAACGATATTAGCGTAAATAGATTAATTGCACCTGTTACCGGCAGCAGTATTGGAGATAGCGAAAACGTTAAAGTCAAACTTTACAATAATGGAACAGTAGCACAATCAAATTTTGACATACAATATACCATTATAACCGCAACAGGCAGCACAGGGCCTTTTACGCAAACCGTTACCGAAACCATTAATGCCGATAGTTACCTCGTTGTAACTTTTGATGATGCAGCCGACGTATCGCTGCCCAGCGTTAGCTATACATTTGAAATAGTTTCGTTACTAAGCGGCGACGAAAACAGCAAAAACGACACACTTACCAAAACAATTACAAATACAAATGGCAATTATTGCGAAGCAAGCGGCGGAAGCAATTCATCAAGCGAGCATATATCAAATGTAACAATTGGAGATATGTCCAACACATCAAGTGCCGACAACTACGCAAATTATTCGGGCGACCCCGATTTATATATCTATTTAGAGCCCGAAACCGAATCGGGAAACCTAACTGTTACAAACGGACACCCATACAATGCCAATATGTTGGCAATATGGATAGACTGGAATAACGATAGTGACTTTACAGATGCAGGAGAAGATATATTTGTGTCAGAATTAGGACAGGGCCCATACGTAACAACCATAACTCCACCAAGCAGTGCCTTGCAAAACACAATATTGCGTATGCGCATAAGGCTTTTATATTATGCAAGCGCAGCCGACGATCCTGAACCATGCGGCTCAAAATCGTTTGGCGAGGTTGAGGATTATTCGGTAATTGTAGCAGGTGTTCAGCTTAACCCACCGTTAAACCTTCAATACACAACAGCCGAAGGCAATATAAACCTTACTTGGGATGCCCCATCAGAAAAAGCCTTGCAAAGCTATAATGTTTACTACTCGTTAAACATGGGCGACTTTACAGTTTTGCAAAATATTGCCGATGCAACTAATTTCAGTACCACAATACCCGAGGTTGGAATACATCAATATTATGTAACAGGAGTTTACGACGATGGCGAGTCAATTCCTTCAAATATTGTTGAATTAATTGTTTCGGGCATAAGCGATAACCAAAAACCAAACATCAATATTTATCCAAATCCTGCTTGCGGTTTGCTAAATATACAAGCACAAGATATTATTGAAAACATAATGGTTTTCGATAATTCGGGAAAATTGGTTTTTAATAGTGATTTGAACAACAAAAAATTCCAAATCAACACCAATAAATTCAACAAAGGATTTTATATATTTAAAATAAGAACAAAAAAAGCTACTACATATAGCAGAATAATAATTATTTAGTGTTTATTTTTTATGCGCAATTTTGAGGGTGTCTTTTAAAGATGCCCTCATTTGTTTTTTGCTTAACCCAAAATGCCATCTGCAACAATAACTGTATTTTTATTCACCACAGAGACACAAAGGACATAGAAGTTTTGTCCACGAATTTCACAAATTAACACGAATTACATGCCTACGGCATAAAGACTCTAACACTATGTTATAGATGTATTTAGATACAAATCAATTTAGCAAT
>CAYQPP010000365.1:0-3164 GCA_964419235.1 uncultured Bacteroidales bacterium | reverse complement strand
TTAAAAATATTTCTTTTTTAATAATTTATATCTTGATTTGAATCCTGCACTGTTATGTGGAATTTGACTTTCAATAATTTCTGTTATTTCATTTTTTAATTCGGGATATTTCGGTAATAACTTAAAAATAAGAGTCATACAATTGGCTTTAACAGCAACAGGTTGTTTAACAGATTCAATAACAGAGATACAAAAATCCAATATTAAACTCTCATATTTTTGGGGAATATTTTGAAGAATTAAAACTTTTGTAATCTCTCTTAAAGTTCCGGTTCTTTTTATTTCAGGTAGTTTTTTTATTATTGATGATAAATAATTGTTTAATAAGTTAATATTTTTCTCCGATACTTTATCAAGAGTCCATGCTGCTCGCAATGAAAGATTTTTATCATCGGAAAAAGCTATATCTATTAAGAAAGGAATATGTTCAGGATTTTTTAAAATAAAATCTGTAACAACATCAATATTTCTGCGAGACATTTCGGCATTTAGCTGTTCAATAATCTTTTGTTGTATTGTCATAAAATAATAATATCTTTTGTAAACCTGCATAAAATACATAATTTTGATATACAATAAAAACAACTATTTATTTATTATCAAATATTTATACTATGCAAAAAATTTTTATGGCAGGATTTATTATCCTAAGTTCAATGTTTTCATTTGCCCAAGATTCTACCAAAGAAGAGGAAAAACCCGTTTATCAATTTACAAATATTGTTGATTTGCCGGCTACTTCGGTTAAAGACCAGTATCGCTCAGGCACATGCTGGGTTTTTTCGGGATTATCATTTCTCGAATCGGAACTTTTGCGTATGGGTGAAGATACCTTCGATTTGTCGGAAATGTGGATTGTAAAAAAAGACTATCATGCACGAGCTGTTGATTATGTAAGATGGGAAGGAGCAAAAAGTTTTAGCGGAGGAGCAGAATCTTGTAATGTTTTCGATAGAATAAACGATTCGGGTATTGTTCCCGAAAGTATATTTCCGGGTATAAATTACGGAGAAAAAAAACATGTTCATAATGAAATGGATCATGTATTGAAGGCTTATATTGAAGCAGTAGTTGACAACGACAACGGTAAATTATCAACAGCTTGGCTCAGAGGTTTCGATGGTATTTTAGATGCTTATTTGGGAAAGGATATTGAAAAATTTACCTATAACGCAAAAGAATATACTCCCAAATCGTTTCAAAAAGAGTTAAATATTGTTCCCGATGATTATGTTGAAATCAGTTCGTTTACTCACCATCCGTTTTATACACAATTTGTTATGGAAGTGCCTGACAATTGGTCGCTTGGAAAAGTTTACAACGTACCGATGAACGAACTTTTAGAGGTAGCTTACTATGCTCTCGACCACGGTTACACTATTCTTTGGGGTAGCGACGTAAGTGAAAAGGGGTTTTCGAATCGAAACGGAATTGCTATTATTCCACAAGACGATGTGTCGCAACTTGAAGGAACAGAAAGAGCAAAATGGGAAGCATTATCTGAAAAAGAACGGAAAAAAGAGTTATACGGATTTACCGAAATTGTGCCCGAAAAAACAATTACACAAGAGATGCGACAAAAGGCTTTTGATGATTATCAAACTACCGACGACCATGGTATGCACATTACAGGATATGCCACCGACCAAAACGGAACAAAATATTTTAAAGTGAAAAATTCGTGGAATACCGATAATATTTACGACGGTTATTTTTATGCGTCTGAGGCTTGGTTTTTATATAAAACTCTGTCAATAACCGTTCATAAAGATGCTGTGCCTAAGGATATTAAAAAGAAACTGAACATTAAATAGAGTTATTAATATCTAAAACTGTAATCACAGTGTGAATATTATTAAAAAAACATTTTACACCATGATTATCAGTAATTTAACATTTACTTTGCATCTGTAAAAATACTCGTTTATGCTTGTAAAAACATACGGAAGTGCTGTTTTTGGAATAAATGCAACAACCATTACCGTTGAAGTAAATATCACATCGGGATTTATGTTTCATCTGGTAGGGCTGCCCGATAGTGCGGTAAAAGAGAGTCAGCAGCGAATAATTGCCGCATTACAAAACAGTAATTATCAATATCCGCATAAAAAAATTGTAATAAATATGGCTCCTGCCGATATTAGAAAAGAGGGGTCGTCTTACGATTTAACTATTGCCGTAGGAATATTGGCAGCATCGGAACAAGTAAATGTCAATAAACTCGAAAAATATATAATAATGGGTGAACTGTCGCTTGATGGAAGTTTGCATCCCGTAAAGGGAGCCTTACCTATTGCCATAAAAGCTCGCGAAGAAGGGTTTAAAGGATTTATATTGCCCGAGCAAAATGCAAAAGAGGCGGCGGTGGTTAATAACCTTGATATTTTTGCAGTAAAAAATATTACTGATGTAGTTGAGTTTTTAAACGATGATAAAGTAATAGAACCGTTGGTAATTAATACTCGCGAGGAGTTTAAAAAGGGGTTGAATAAAATTGATGTTGATTTTTCGGATGTCAGAGGACAGGAGAATGTAAAGCGGGCAATGGAAATAGCGGCAGCAGGCGGACATAATATAATTATGATAGGTCCGCCGGGAGCAGGAAAAACAATGTTGGCAAAACGTGTAGCGGGAATATTGCCGCCTTTTACTTTGCAAGAAGCTCTTGAAACAACCAAAATACATTCGGTAGCAGGAAAAATTGACCACGACACATCGTTAATGACAACACGTCCGTTCAGGTCGCCGCATCATACAATAAGCGATGTGGCTTTGGTGGGAGGAGGTCAATATCCGCAACCCGGCGAAATATCGTTGGCACACAACGGCATTTTGTTTCTTGATGAGTTGCCTGAATTTCAACGAACAGTGCTTGAAGTTATGCGTCAACCGCTCGAAGACAGGATAATTACAATATCGCGGGCACGCTTTACCGTAGAATATCCTGCAAGTTTTATGCTGGTTGCAAGTATGAATCCTTGTCCTTGCGGATATTACAATCATCCCGAAAAGGAGTGCGTATGCTCCCCCGGTATCAGACAACGTTATTTGAATAAAATCTCAGGACCATTACTCGACCGCATTGATATTCATATTGAAGTAATTCCTGTGCCTTTCGATAAATTATCGGGAAAAGAAACTCTTGAAAGCAGCATAGATATTCG
>CAYQPP010000364.1:0-3180 GCA_964419235.1 uncultured Bacteroidales bacterium | reverse complement strand
AACATTCAACAAACAATAATAAAGTAAACAACAAAAATATTTAGAACAATGGCGTATTAATTATATTACCTGATTATTAAGCAGTTATATAATCACACTAAATATTATTCATTAAAATAATACCAAATTAAATACAATTTAATGTTGAAAATTGTACATTGAGTGTTGAATATTTGACATTTGTAAATTAAGATGCGACTTAAATGGGTAACTTTATAAAATTATAAACGGATGAAACCGACAATGTCGGAAATAATAATTGAGATACATACAACCCGTCTCAAACTTGATTAGGGAAGCATTCAATAAGCAACATTCAACAAACAATAATAAAGTAAACAACAAAAATATTTAGAACAATGGCATATTAATTACATTACCTGATTATTAAGTAGTTATATAATCACACTAAATATTATTCATTAAAATAATACCAAATTAAATACAATTTAATGTTGAAAATTGTACATTGAGTGTTGAATATTTGACATTTTTGTAAATTGAGATATAACTTAAATGGGTAACTTTATAAAATTATAAACAGATGAAAACGACCATATCGAAGATGATAATATGCATGCTGGCTCTTTCAACAAGCGCTATTGCCCAAAATAAAATTACTGAATTCGAGCAAACCATAAAAACCGGAAAAGCCAAAAATATTGAGGCTTTAATACACATTACAGGCGGGGAATTAAGTATAAAAGGCGGTACTAACGACCTTGCCCATGCAAAACTAACTTATGATAAATACGACTGGAGCCCATCTGTTTCATATACCGAAAAAGACGATTTTGGGAAACTTATTATAAAAGCATCAACCGAAGGCGATGAAAAGCGCATTGACGATGATAACAAATGCTTTATTACTTTAAATGACAAGTACAACTATTCGTTAGGGGTGGTGCTGGGAGCAGGTTTAGCAAATATAGATTTAGAAGGCTTTAATATTAAAAAAGCACTTTTTAAATTAGGAGTGGGAACATTTAATGTAAACTTGGCGAACGCATCGCTGCTTTTCTTAAAAATTGAAGCTGGTGTTGGCGAGGCAAATTTTGACCTGTCGGGTAACTATAAAAATGATTTAAAAGTTCAAATAAATGCCGGAATAGGTCAATTTAACGTTACAGTACCCGGCAATATCGGGGTTAAGTTTATTGTAAAAGGTTTTTTGGGCGATGTTAAAACACCCGGCTATAAAAAGAGCGGCAACGAATATACAAACGCGCTTTACGGCAACACAAAACACTCAATTGTGGTAAAAATAAACGGGGCTATTGGTACAATAAACATTAAGGAAGATAAATTATACTAATTATTTTAAAACTAAATACTATTATGAGCTTAAAAGGAACACAAACCGAGAAAAATTTGCTGAAAGCCTTTGCAGGAGAATCGCAAGCTAAAAACAAATATGAATTTTTTGCCAAAGTGGCTAAAAAAGAGGGTTATGAGCAAATTGCCGAAATTTTTCAGAAAACGGCAAAACAAGAGCAAGCCCATGCCAAAAGGTTTTTCAGATTTTTAGAAGGTGGCGATGTTGAAATAACAGCAACATATGGGGCAGGCATAATCGGTACTACAATTCAAAATCTTGAAGCCGCAGCAATGGGCGAAAACGAAGAGTGGACAGAGCTATATCCGCAATTTGCCGAAGTGGCGGCAAAAGAGGGATTTAAAGATGTAGCCACTGCCTTTAAAGTAATTGCAAAAGTTGAGGCCGTGCACGAAGCGCGCTACCGCAAATTACTTAAAAACATTAATGAGGGGAGTGTTTTTAAAAAGGAGAAAAGTGTAAAATGGGTATGCCGCAATTGTGGTTTTGTGCACGAAAGCCAAACAGCACCAAAAAACTGCCCGGCATGTCAGCATCCGCAAAGCTATTTTGAGGTTGAAAACGAAAACTATTAAATTTTTTTTATGAAAAAAAGGCTTGTTTCTCTTGATATATTCCGAGGCTTGTGTGTTGCAGGAATGATACTTGTTGACTACCCCGGTACGTGGGAAAACCGTTTTCCGATATTTGAGCATTGCGGCTGGCAGGGAATTACGGTAGCCGATTTTATTTTCCCCGCATTTATGTTTATAATGGGTGTTTCAATGGCGTTTTCAATAAAAAGCCAAATTGAAAAGGGCATCTCAAAAAAAAGTATCAATTTAAAGATTTTTAAAAGGGGCGTTTTGCTTTTTGTGGTAGGCTATGCCATTGAGCTGATAACACAAGACACAGGGCAGTATTTTGCAACCATACGTATTTTAGGCGTGTTGCAACGTATTGGCATTGTTTACATATTGGCGGCACTGCTATATTTGAATACAAGCAAGCGGCTTTTTGTTGCGGCAAATGTTACAATACTATTTTTATACTGGGCGGTGCTAACGTTAATTATGGTCCCCGGGTATGGCAAACCCGACCTGTCTATTTTTCCTACCCCCGAGGTTATTCCGAACTTAGCCGCTTGGATTGACCATGCTGTATTGGGCGGCAAAGTCTATTTTTGGACAATACCATACGACCCCGAAGGCATTTTAAGCACCCTGCCTGTAATTTGCTCGGTAGCAATAGGCGCGGTGGCAGGAGATTTTTTAAGGACAAAACCATTGCCAATAAAAACAGTAAAAACATTTGTTGTCAGCGGTGTGATTTTGTTGACTGCCGGATTGCTTTGGAGCTTGCTGTTTGCTTTAAACAAACAACTTTGGACAAGCTCGTTTGTGTTGGTAACAGGCGGTGCTTCGCTTTTGTTGCTGTCGGTGTTTTACTATATTGTTGAAATTAAGCATATCGAAAAGCCGTTTATGTTTTTTAGGTATTATGGATATAATGCATTGCTGAGCTTTTCGCTTGCTGCCGTTTCGGGTGGTTTGCTGTACAAAATACCGGTGGGCAACACCGACCTGCAAAGTTTTATATTTGACAAACTGTTTAATTCATGGTTGCCCGAAATACATGCATCGTATGTTTTTTCGTTTGTGTTTGTAGGTTTGTGGGCGCTTTTTTTCAGATATCTATTCAATAAAAAAATTGCTGTTAGGCTTTAGAAAAAACTTATAAAATTGCCCATATAGTTATGATTGATAATAAAAGTATGAGATTAACACCCTGATTCATCAGGGTGAGTATGACAAAATGGCTATACCCACCCTCTGAAATTGCGTTCGCTTAAAGCGAACGCAATT